>JBAYZJ010000088.1:0-5558 GCA_041672565.1 Endomicrobiaceae bacterium | reverse complement strand
GCATTATACGGCAGGTGATGCAAACGTAAGATTGTGTTATGATTTTAGCGATTTTTATAAAAATAACGTAGGATTCAAGTACGGTTCTTTCGGTCAGATTTATTATATAGCAGCTTTAAGAACTTCGGGAAAAACAGAATTCGGATATCAAGGGGCGCAGGCGGATATGGATTACAGGGTATTGAACAAAATTCTTGAAGTTAATAAATCTAATGTATTTTCTTTAACTAAATACAGAATTTTATCTAATGATATATTGGTGTTTTTAGGTGAAATAGAAGAAGGGAATCCTAAGTTTTTGATGAGATTTAAAGAAGGGCATAAAGCGCTTGATTCTTCGGCTGAAAGATTATGCAAATAATTTTTAACATTGCGTGTATTGGGCATTACAAAGTTTCCAGAGGGTTTGAGGCTCTTTTTAACGGATCAATCGGATCGCCAAATGCATAGATTTTCCATTCATCAAATATCTTGTATTTGAAAAGAGTAATAAAACTAACCCCTGTTATTATATGTTCTGATGATATTATAAAATAGATTGGCGTAAATTTAGCTTTGTTCCGTCGGATAATATTTGCTCAATATGTTGATTCTCTATTTGAAGAAATTTTGTTTTTAGGTCACTAATAAAGCCTTTTTTATCCGGGAAAAGCTCAACTGTTTTATTTATTACGTTTTCAAGATATATGTTTTCTTTTGACCTTTCCCCCAAATATGTGCCAATCAAAAGTTAGTAAAATTAATCTTTTGGGCTGTTAAGTTTTTAACAAATTCGTTGGGCGTTAAACCATTTAAAGAACTATGCGGTCTTTCTTGATTATATTCATTTCGCCAAATTTCTGCAATCTCTCTGGCTTCGTTTAAGTTATAAAATCTGTGTTCATTTAAACATTCGTCTCGAAACTTGCCGTTAAAACTTTCTATATATCCGTTTTCCGTAGGCTTTCCGGGTCTTATAAAATGCAGCTTAATATTATTTTTATAAGCCCATTCGTCTAAAACTTTCCCGGAAAATTCAGATCCGTTATCAATCATGATAAATTGCGGTAATTGCCGGTAATCTTTTAGCCGTTCAAGAACTCCAACTACTCCAACCCCGTTTATTGACGTATCTACCTCTAATGCTTTGCATTCTTTTGTGTAAATATCTATTACCGTCAATATCTTAAATCTTCTACCGTATAACAACGCATCATATACAAAATCCATTGCCCATATTTCATTGGCTCTTGTCGCCTGTATCAATGGCTTTCTGTCCTGTGACCTCATTTTCTTACGTTTCTTTGCCCTTAATGATAATCCGGCTTCTTTGTATATACGTTCTGTCTTTTTGTGATTTATCCTATATCCTTCTCGCCTTAACAAGCAATGTATCCGTGGACTGCCGTATCGCCGCTTTATTATCGCTATTTCTTTTATCCTGTTTGCTAAAGATTCATCATTATTCTTCTTTCTCTTATACACAAATACATTGCGATGCATTCCTACAAGACTGCAAGCACGTCTGACGCTTTGCCCGAAACTTGCTACTGCAAATTTTATTGCTTCTTTCTTAGCTTCGGGCTTTACCAGTTTTTTTTGTTTATTTCCTGTAACGTCTTTACGTCTAACGTTAAATCGGCTACTATGTTCTTTAATTTCGCATTCTCAACTTCCAATATCCTCAAACGCCTTAAATCACTTTCGCTTAATCCTGCGTATTTCGTCTTCCATTTGTAGTATGTCGCATCGCTTATCCCGTATTTCCTTATCAATTCTGATACCTTTACTCCGCTTTCTCCTTCTTTCAATACCGCTATTATCTGTTCTTCGCTAAATCTGCTCTTTTTCATCTTCCCCTCCTTGTGCCTTATTTTACCTTCTTTTTCCTAACTTTTAAATGGCACTACTTTCAGGGGGAAGGTCATAGTCTGTCTATTTTATAAACTATTATTATATTTACGTTACCTAAAGATATATCATTTAATAATTCTTTTAAGGCAGGCCTTTCAAGCGTACCGCCAGAATAACCGCCGTCATTATAGTGTTTATCAACTAATTGCCAGCCTTCGTGCTTTTGGCTTTTGATATACGCTTCACAGGCTTCACGCTGGGCATCTAGACTGTTAAATTCTAAATCCAACCCTTCTTCGGATGATTTGCGTGTGTAAATTGCGCATTTAACCATTGGTTTATTGGAATCTGTATTATTAGATTCAGTAAAGCTCATCGTTTTACTCCAAAGAACAATTTGCCATTCCATTGTGTGCCGGTAATTTCTCGGGCTATTGCGGATAAACTACCATAAGTTTTATTATTATACAGAAAGCCTTTTTCTATAACCAACACTTCATATTTCTTCCCTTTAAAAGAGCGGATAAGTTTTGTTCCGGATTTTACAACAACTTCAATTTTATGCTTTTTGCCAAGTACTGTTTTTGCTAAAGCGGCATCCATAAACTTATAAAACTTATTCAAATTTATGCCCTGTTCTTTAGCCTGTTTTTGCCATTTGATATTTTTGCTTAAGAAAACCCGGCTGGCTTTTGTATATGGTTCCGTATCAAAATATTTTTGCCATTCAGCTCTTAATAATCCTAAATTTTGCTCACTATTATTCATACTGTCCTCCTGCACACATTTACGCTTACTGCGGGCAGGAAGTCAAGGGGGCAACACTGCGACAATATGCTGTCGCATGTCTTATGTATACTAATCTTATTAATTGAATTATATGAGATATATGAATGTTGCCAGAATTTATCCATTTATACAGATTAAAATTAATTGATAGCAAAAAATTAGATGTGGCGTATTTTAAAATAAAGATATATACTTATTAGAAATAATTGTGATATAATGCAGGCGGCATAAATGATAATTTAATCTTTAAATAAGGAGGTTTTATGAGCTATGGTTTTTGTAAAGATTGCAGATTTTATGATGGACAAAGATGTATTCCCAAAGATTCTATAAAAGCGGCAAATGGAGGTTGCGCAACTTTTGCAGGAGATGAAAACAGGGATGATAAACTCTGTAAGACTTGCAGGTTTTATGACGGCGAATACTGTAACACAAAAAAATCAAGAATGCAGTTCAATGCGAATTGCGGAACATGGTCGCCGTTTTAATAGGAGAGGCAATAATGTTCAAATCCCAGGAAGAAATTGATGAAGCGTTTAGAGAAAGATATAAACAGAGAAATGGCGGGCAAAATAAATTTATAGCATTAGACGGAATTATTAATTCTGAAAAATTTGAAAAAGCCAACCCAAAAATTTTATGGGTATTAAAAGAAAGCACATATTCAGACACGCCAAAAGATTTTAATATGAGGGAACTGCTTGTACAATTGTCGCAGCATGAATTTTATCAGCAATGTAAAAAGACTTTTGAAGATATAGTCATAGTATCTTACGGAATAATAAAAGGTAAATATTTATATTCCGAAATACCCGAGATAGAAGAAATTAAAAGCGTACTGGAAGAAATAGCATTTATTAATATAAAAAAATCTCCGGGCGGAACAAAAACGTATAATCCCATTATCAGCAAACATTTTGGGCTTGATAGGGATTTATTGAAAGCACAGATAGATTATATCAATCCGGATTTAATTATTTTTGCAGTCGGCCCGATAGCATCACCTGAGTTATTTAAGATGATGTTTGGCGATTCTTTTGAACACATAGGTGGTCCTATAGGCAGAGTTAATGGTAAACATAAACGCAATATTTTATGCGTGAATCATCCCGCAGCACCAGCAAACGCAAAAACATATTTTGATTATATAATAGAATTAGTCAAACGTATTGATGAGATAAAAGGATAATATATTAATAGAGCGTAAAATTCATAAATGACAGAACGGCAAAAACAAGACAAGATAATCAGTTTATTAAAAATACTTAAAAACCTTGACGACGGCGAAGTTATATTAAAAGATTTGGCCGAAGAACTAGGTTTAAGCATCCGTACGCTTCAAAGATATATGTTAAATATTGAAGCGGCTGATTTCCCCGTTTATAATCCGCAGCCCGGCGTTTATAAATTTATTGAAGGTTTTGCGCTTTCCAAAATAAAACTTTCTCTTAACGAAGCCGGTTTACTTGTATTGTTCGGAGATTTTATAAATGATGTCCGCAATAAAGATTTAAGCCAGTCGCTAAAATCATTAAGACAAAAATTATTAGCTTCAAAGGCAGATAATCCGTTTTATATTAAATTGCCGGATATTGCCGCTTATCCCGCTAATCAAGATGCAGATGCTCTTCAAAAGGCGGTAAGCGGAAAATTTCAAATCAATTTTAAATATGCCGTAACTTCCAGCCATAAAGACATAAAACCTTATAAATTAGTTCAGTATGGCGGGTTTTGGTATTTACTGGCGGTTATGGGGAAAGAAAAAATATTGAAATTCCGAATAGATGAAATACGAAATGTTGAGATAACAAAAAAAACATTTACTCCAAATTCAAAAGTTATAAAAGCACTGAAAGAAAGCGTTAACATATTTTTTGAATTAAAACCTGACGCAGACATTAAATTGTTAGTTCAAAAAGAAGCTGCAAAGTATTTTAAAAACAAAAAATATGTTCCGTATCAAAAAATAGAAAAAGAAAATTCTGACGGAAGCCTTATAGTGGCGTCAAAAATATCAAAAATCCAGGAAATAGAACCTGCCATATTTAACTTCATGCCGTTTGTTAAAATAGTTTCTCCGGAAAAACTATCCTCAATCCTTAAAACAAAAATCTCGAACTATTTAAGCCAAATTTAACCATTAAAATTCCTTTGTTTCAAACGACAATAAGCTGTCGTTTGGCATTTGTATAATGTAAAAAAGACAAAGGAGTTTTTTATGCCAAAAGAATATACTTTTGAAGATTACAAATGTTTTGAATATATATCCAAAACGTTAAATAATTTTATATTAGATGATAAAACCATAAAGGATATAGTCGCTTTTAATAAACATCTGCCTGCCCCCGTAATAAACACCTCTGTACATGAAATCGAACAACCTGAATATTTTGCGCGGGAAATTATAAGCGGCATAAGCGGTGTTGCTGAAAAGATTAATGAAGTGAACCCGAGTATTTTAGAAACAAACATAAAATATCTTGCAGATTTATTATCTTTAACCACGCATGAAAGTGAAATTTTCGGGCTTATGATAAGGCTTGCCAGAGACAATATATATACATCTTTTTTAAACGCTTTTGGGCTTGACGCCCATAATAATAATATAAAATGCAGAATCAAAGTGATACAGTATGCTTTAGAATTATCCCAAATTGCAATAGAAGATATCATATCCCCTTTTGGTAATTTGTCTGCTTACGGGTTGCAGGGCCAAAGAGGTTTTGCGGGCATATCGAAATTTACATACAGTATTCATAAAAGCTATAAAAACGGCAATGAATTTATCCAAGACATTTTAGGCAAACCGCTGAAAGCAACTTTATCCGTAGGGGATTTTCAAAAATTGCCTGAAATTGCTCTTGCGCTTAAAATAATAAAAAATACGGCTTATAAAGGAATTAACATTTTAATTTACGGTGAACCCGGCAACGGAA
>JBAYZJ010000087.1:0-5563 GCA_041672565.1 Endomicrobiaceae bacterium | reverse complement strand
TTTATTCTTTCTGATTATTCCGTTTATTTCCGTCTCAATATTTAACTTAATGCTTCCTATATCTGTCACCACCGTTTCTTTTGACAAATATTTTGATATTTTTTTATATGTATCCGCTATCATATCTACAGGCTGGCATATAACGGCTATGTCTGCGCCGGAAACATCTTTGATTTCGGAAGAAAATCCGTCTACAGCTCCTTTTGATTTTGCAAGC
Organism: Endomicrobiaceae bacterium; assembly: GCA_041672565.1. Lineage (GTDB taxonomy): Bacteria > Elusimicrobiota > Endomicrobiia > Endomicrobiales > Endomicrobiaceae > Praeruminimicrobium. The sequence continues at coordinate 5,346 of JBAYZJ010000087.1, read as the reverse complement.
TGAAGAGAACGGACATTCCTTCCGATACCGAATATTTCATATTTCCTTGTAGAATTCTTCTTTACTTTTCTAAGCGCCATTCCCAATGAACCGCCCATAAGTCCGACGCCTATAATTACAACTTTTTTCATTAAATTTCTCTGTCCAAAGCTTTTGCCAAAACTTTAAGTTCTGACATAAGCTTATTATATTGTTCAGGCAGTAAACTTTGAGGCCCGTCAGACAAAGCTTCTTCAGGTCTCGGATGTATTTCCAAAGCTATTGCGTCAGCTCCGGCAGCCAGACATGCTTTTGCCATAGTAGGAACATGTTCTCTTATTCCTATCCCGTGCGACGGATCTAAAACAACAGGCAAATGAGTCATTTTTTTAATTACAGGAACAGCATTTAAATCAAGAGTAAACCTTGTAGCCGTTTCAAATGTTCTTATTCCCCTTTCGCACAGCATAACGTTATAATTCCCTTGGGATAATATATATTCCGCTGAAAGCAGCCACTCTTTTATTGTCGTAGCCATTCCTCTTTTAAGCAATACAGGTTTTTTTTGTTTGCCGCAAGCCTTCAATAAATCATAATTTTGAATATTTCTTGCGCCTATTTGTATTATATCGCAATATTCGCTTAACAAAGGAACCTGCTCAACCGACATTGCTTCGCTTACCGTAGGCATTTCAAGTTTTTTGCCTACATAAGCCATATATTTTAAACCTTTTTCTCCCAATCCCTGAAAAGTATACGGGGAAGATCTAGGCTTAAAAGCTCCGCCTCTGAGGATTGTTCCGCCGGCGTCTTTTACGATTTTTCCTATTTCAAGCAAAACCGCCTTGCTTTCAATAGCACACGGACCTGCTATTACAGGAACCTTATTACCGCCGACTTCTATACCGTACGGAAGCTTTATGACAGTATTGTCTTTTTTAAATTCCCTCGAAGCCAGCTTATAAGGTTTTTCTATTTCGCTTATATGATCAACTTCTTCCATCGATTCAAAAACTTCTTTGTACTTCTCGGCAAATTCGCCTATCATTCCTATAATAGTAATGTCTACTCCCCTTGAAATATGAGGGACGTAGCCGAGCTGCTTTATTTTGTCAACAACTTTTGTTTCTTCCTGCTTGGTGGATTTTCTTTTTAATGTAATAATCATTTTATTTTTATCCTCTGCTTCTTTTTTTATTTATATATCTTCAAAACCGCAAATTTTAAATATTCCGTTTCCGGCATTGACACAAGAACAGGATGATCCTTTGCCTGAGAAGATACCTCTAAAAATACGGCTCTTTTTTTTGCTCTCGCGCAAGCTTCCTGTATCATTTTTTTAAAGTCGCTCACAGACAAATGATGAGAACAAGAACTCGTCGAAAATATTCCGCCTTCTTTCAGCAGACTTATCGCCTGCTCGTTTATTTTAACATAATGTTTATATCCCGGATGAAAATCCTTTTTACTTTTAATAAGCCCAGGTGGATCTATGTTCACTACTTCAAATTTTTCACCTGCGGCTTCGGAAGAACAAATATATTCCGACGCATCGGCTATTATTGCGTTAAAATTTTTAAAACCGTTCAATTCATAATTTTTTGAAGCCATTTCAAGAGCAGGCTTTGAAGAATCAACAAAAACTACTTCTTTGGCTCCGCCTTTTAATGCATTAAGACCGAAAGAGCCCGTATGAGTAAAGCAATCCAAAACTTTTTTGTCTTTGCAATATTTTTGCAGAATTTTTCTGTTGTCTCTCTGGTCAAAGAAAAAACCTGTTTTTTGCCCTGATTTTATGTTTACGTAATACTTCACTTCATTTTCAGATATTAAGATTTCATCAGGGATTTCTCCCCAATATACCTCTGATTCTCCGGAAAGATTTTCAAGTTTTCTTAGATAAGAATCATTTCTTATCATTATGCCTTTAGGTTTTAAAACACTTTTTACGGCATCCAAAATATCGTGTTTGTTGGCTTCAGCCCCTGCCGAAACAAATTGAGCAGAACAATAATCTTCATACTTGTCCAGTATAAAACCTCCGATATCATCAGATTCTCCGTAAACTACTCTGAACGAATTTTGGTCAGGGTAAAGTTCTTCCCTAAAAGACAAAGCCTTTGATATTCTGTCTTCCCAAAATTTAATATCGATAATTTCATTTTTTTTCGACAATAATCTAAAAGCTATCAAAGAATGCGGATTATAAAATCCTATGCCGATAAAATTATTCATGCTGTCGTAACATTCAACAATCTCGCCTGTCTGAGGTTTACCGCAAATTTCTTTTATTTCATTTGAAAAAACCCATTGATGACCGGTCTTTATTCTTTTTTCTTCTTTTTGTTTTAAAATAATTTTTTTCATTTTCATCCTGAACTACGTTTTTCCGCATATGCATATTTTACGGTTAATAAACCGGAAACTGTTTGCACAAAACGGTAACTTCTTTCTTAATATCATTAACAATGTTTTCATTTTGAATATTTTTCAAAACTTTTATAATCCAGCCTGCAATTTTTTTCATTTCTTCTTCTTTCATTTTTCTTGTGGTTACTGCCGGCGTTCCTATTCTTATACCTGAAGATATCATAGGCTTTTCAGGGTCATAAGGGATTGTATTTTTGTTTGCCGTAATTCCGGCTTTTTCCAAAGTTATCTGAGCATCTTTGCCGTTAACGCCCAAAGGTCTCAAATCAACAAGGAACATATGGCAGTCCGTTCCGCCTGAAACAATTCTTAACCCGCCGTCAGACAGAGCCTGCGCAAACACTTTCGCATTTTTTGCAACCTGTTTCTGGTACTCTGCAAAAGAAGGATCCAATGCTTCCTTAAAAGCTACGGCCTTAGCCGCTATAACATGCATCAAAGGCCCGCCCTGAATACCAGGGAAAACTGCCGAATTAACAGCTTTGGCGTATTTTTCCTGACACATAATCATGCCGCCTCTCGGTCCTCTGAGAGTTTTATGAGTTGTTGTTGTAACAATATCGGCATATTTAACCGGAGAAGGATAAATCCCTGCCGCGATAAGTCCTGCGTAATGAGCGACATCCGCCATATGAAAAGCGCCTACTGAATCGGCGATTTCTCTGATTTTTTTCCAATCCCAAACTCTTGAATATGCACTTGCTCCGGTAACAATAAGTTTAGGTTTATGTTCTTTAGCTAATTTTTCAAACTTATCATAATCAATAAGTTCAGTATCCTGATCAACAGTATAAGGAACTATTTTAAAATATTTTCCTGAAAAATTATACGGACTTCCATGAGATAAATGTCCTCCGTGAGCAAGATCCATTCCCATAACCGTATCGCCTGGTTTAACCAAAGCCATAAATGAAGCCATATTCGCCTGTGCGCCGGAATGAGGCTGTACGTTTGCATGTTCGCAGCCGAACAACTGTTTTGCTCTTTCTATGGCAATATTTTCAATTTTATCAACAAATTCGCAGCCGCCGTAATATCGTTTGCCCGGATAACCTTCCGCATATTTATTTGTAAGGACTGACCCTTGTGCCTGGATCACGGCCTTTGAAGTATGATTTTCTGAAGCAATAAGCTCAATTGTGTTTTCTTGTCTTGAGTGTTCTTCTTCAATAATTCCAGCAACTTCCGCATCTACTTTTTCTAAATCTTGCATGTTCTGACTCCTAATTTTTATTTACAACTATATGATTATATAAAATTTCTGCTATTTCTTCATTCATTTTCGGATTAGGATGATCATAATAACCGTTTTCATATTTTCTAAACTTTTCGGGAAGAAATATCAAATCAAGATTTTTCCCTTTAATTGTTCTGATAAACTTACCGCCGAACTCAGGCCATACTATAACAGTAAATTTAGAATTATATTTATCTTTTACTATTCTGTCCATTTCAACAAGGCTGTCTATTAAATAATATGCGTAAAAGTTAACGTATTTTCTTTCCATTAGATCAAGCAAGATTTTTCTGAATATGTAACTTTTTGCAAATATAAGTTTTACAGTTCCCAAAGGCTGCGGCGTTCTTTCCCATTTCCCGTTTTTATACAGCCAGTTATCGCTTGACGAATCGCCTTCCGTAATTCTAAAATTTCTTCTTATCCCGTCTCCTATCAAAGAATACACAAAATGTCCGGCTTTTGAATTATTGTCAATTTTATTTATAATCCCGCTGTTTAAAATGCTTAACGCTCTGTTTGTTCCTTTCCCGCGAACTCCCAAGTTTAAAACGTTTGCCTTAAAATTCATTAATTTTGAAAAATTATACGGAAGAGTTTCGTTATCGTTTACAAATTCGCCGAAAGTAAAAGAACATCCCAAAAAAATATAAATTTTTTCACCTGTCTCATCACATTGCGTTTGTCTGAATCCGTTTGTAACCAAACTATATTCGGCAATGCCGAGAAGTTTATTATCACGGTTTTTAAGTTCATAATCTATATTTTCATTAAAGCAAAAAAAATCTCTTTTGTTTTTATCAACAAATCTGGCGCATTTCACAACTTCTTTTTTATTATCGGGTTCAAATTTAATATTTTTTACGGATTCCGTAAAAACCTGTCTCATCGCGGAATATAACACAAATTCAGTAACGCTTAATGCAGTAAAAACAGAGAAAAAAACTAAACATATGATTCTAAAAAATACATTCTTTACAAATACGGCGGCGGTTAAAAAGGAAAAACCGCATAATAAAAACAAATATGCAAATTCATGTACAGCTATGTGTTCAGCTATGTTTACCACAAATAAAAATCCGCCCGATTAAATATATTCCAACAATCTGTTACAGTCCAAACAACCCTTACGAATCACTACATAAGGAAATTTTACCATATCTATTACGGTAGATTCAAAAGAAAATTTACAAACGCCGGCATCTATTATGGCGTCTATTTTTTTATCAAAATATTCCGCCGCAATGTCGGCGCTCACAGCGCTTTTTTTACCTGAAACGTTTGCAGAAGTGCTCATTAAAGGAATATTATATTCCGACATAATATCAAGCAGAATTTTACAATTAGGAATTCTTACTCCCAGATTATTTCTTCCTCCGGTTAAAAGTTTTCCAAGTTCGGTTGTGGGGAGTATTAATGTAAGCTGTCCGGGCCAAAAATCTTTAACGATTTTGCTGATTTTTTTAGGAAAAATTACAAATTGTTCCAAAGTCGAAATTTTATCCGATAACATAATAAGAGGCTTTCTGTCGTTTCTGTTTTTCAGTTTATAAATCTGCTTTTGTCCGGATTGATTAAAAATACTTGTCATAATGCCGTAAACCGTATCCGTCGGAAGAACAACAATTCCTCCCGATTCCAAAATATTTATTGTCTCCTTTATAATTATCCGCTTATTTTCTTTATTTGTATTTAAAATT
>JBAYZJ010000086.1:0-5590 GCA_041672565.1 Endomicrobiaceae bacterium | reverse complement strand
GGACTTAAAGACACTGAAACAAGATACAGACAAAGATATTTAGACTTAATTGCAAATTCTGAAGTAAAAGATGTTTTTGTAAAAAGAAGCCTTATCATATCGGCAATACGCAAGAAACTTGAAGATCTTGGTTTTATTGAGGTAGAAACACCTATTTTACAGTCTTTAGCCGGAGGAGCAAACGCAAGACCGTTTACAACTCATCATAATGCTTTAGATATAGATTTATTTATGAGAATAGCTCCGGAATTGTTTTTAAAAAGAATTGTAGTCGGCGGAATTGAAAGAGTTTTTGAAATCGGAAGAAATTTCAGAAACGAAGGCATTGACAGAAACCACAATCCCGAGTTTACAATGATGGAGTTATATCAGGCTTATGCGGATTATAATGATATGATGGATTTAACGGAATTACTTATAAAAACGGCTGCAGAAAAAATAGGATCTAAAGTTAATTTGAATTTCAGAAGAGCAAAACTGTTTGATTTAATAAAAGAATATACCGGACTTGAACTTTTGCAATATGTTGAAACAGGAAAAATGTATGATCAGGTAAAACACTTAAAGCTTGATTTACCTAAAGATGCAAGCGACCAAAAAATATTAGACCAGTTATTTGATGAAAAAGTAGTTCCTCATTTACAGGAACCGACTTTTGTAATGGATTATCCCGCAGTTTATTCTCCTTTAACAAAAGTTAAATTTAACCAGCCCGAAATAGCTGAAAGATTTGAACTTTATATAAACGGAATGGAAATCTGTAATGCTTATTCTGAGTTAAATGACCCTTATCTTCAAAAAATAAGATTCAAGCAACAGGTTGAAGCAAAGAAAAAAGGCGATGATGAGGCACAGCCTTATGATGAAGATTTTATTAACGCTTTGGAACAAGGGCTGCCTCCTACAGGCGGTCTTGGAATAGGTATAGACAGACTGGTCATGATTTTGACTGAAGTTGAATCAATAAGAGAAGTTATTCTCTTCCCTGCCATGAGGCCTGAATGTTAAAAACGCCGGAGTTATTTATTGCGTGCAGATATCTGAAAGCCAGAAAAAAAGGTTTTTTTGCTTTTTTGACTACTCTTATAGCTATAGGAGGAACGACTTTAGGAGTTTGCGCTCTTGTTATAACGCTTGCGGTAATGAGCGGATTTCAGAGAGATATCAGGTCAAAAATATTAGGAATACAGCCTCATATTTATCTTTCTAGAGTTGACGGAGCCGTTTTTGACAACTACAAAGAAATAATTAACGAATTAAGCGGCATAAAATATGTAAAAGCAATGTCTCCTTATATTTTCGGACAGGCAATAATAAAGAAACAGGGGTACACTGCCGGAACCGGAACACTTATAAAAGGGATTGATTATAAAGCTGAAAATTCAATGATAGATATTAAAGATAAACTTTTGTCTGACAATTTAATTGAAAACGGCAGTATATCAAAAAACGGCATTATACTTGGAAGCGAAATAGCAAAATCAATTAACGTGAATGTCGGAGAATATGTAATTACGATGTTTCCCAGCCAATTATCATCAATACCGAAAATGAAAAAATTTCAGGTTGAAGCAATTTTTCATTCGGGAATGTATGAATATGATACTTCTTTAGCATATGTCGACATAAAAACTGCCGACGACATGTTTTCTTTTGAAGGCGGAGTAAGCGGGATAGCCGTAATGACTTCTGATTTTGAAAAAGCCGTTGATTACGCAAGAGATTTACAAATAAAATTATCGTATCCTTACAGAACGAAATCTTGGATTGAAATGAATAAAAATTTATTTTCCGCTTTAAAATTGGAAAAAATCATGATGTTTATTATTTTGGCGTTAATTATCATAGTCGCTTCTTTTAATATAATATCAAACACGCTTCTTTTAAGCGTTGAAAAATCAAAAGAAGTCGGAATACTTTCAGCTATGGGTTTTTCAAAATTTTCGATATCAAAGATTTTTTTCTATGAAGGAGTTATTGTAAGCAGCGTAGGGACGGTATTTGGCCTTATTACAGGTTTATTTATAAGTTACGGTTTAAAAAATTTTGAAATATTCAAACTGCCTAAAGGCGTATATTATGTGGATAAACTGCCTGTTATGATAATTCCGTCTGATATCATTTACATATGTCTGTGTGCCTTTATCATAACCATATTGTCGGGATTATATCCCGCATACCAGGTTGCTAAATTAGAACCTTTGGAAGCTATAAAATTCGGATAAAAGATGAAAATAGAAACTAAAAATTTAATTAAAAACTATTCAAAACCAAAAGCTCCTGAAGTTTGCGTATTAAAAGGAATTGACATAAATATAAATTCAGGAGAAAAACTGGCTTTAATGGGTCCGTCAGGCGCAGGTAAAAGCACCTTGATACATATTTTAGGACTGATGGACGCTCCTACGTCAGGCGATGTTTTTATAGACGGGCTTAAAGTTGATTATTACGACAATAACAAATTATCTTCTATGAGAAAAAACAATATAGGTTTTGTATTCCAGTTTCATTATTTGCTTGCGGATTTTAATGTTTTGGAAAATATTCTTATACCGGTATGGAAAGATAAAAATAAAAAAACAGAACGGGCAAACGAACTGCTTGACATTATGGGATTGACAGAAAGAAAAACTCATATGCCTCATGAATTATCTGGAGGAGAACAACAGCGAGTGGCCCTTGCTAGGGCATTAATTAATAATCCGAAAATACTTTTTGCCGATGAACCGACAGGCAATTTAGACAGAAAAACAGGTGAAAAAATTGAAAATTTAATGTTTGGCATATGTTCGCAGTTGAAAACAACTTTAGTTGTTGTAACTCACAGTGAAGAACTTGCAAAATCAGCTGACAGGCAACTAAAAATGATTGACGGCAATTTAATTTAATATACCAACTATTATCAAGGAGAGAAGAAAATGAAAATTTATCTTGACGGGAAATTTGTTAATAAAGAAGATGCAACCGTATCGGTATTTGATCACGGTTTATTATACGGAGACGGCATTTTCGAAGGCATTAGAGCATACAACGGAAGAGTTTTCAGATTAAGAGAACATATTGACAGATTATGGGATTCCGGAAAAGCAATAGCATTAAATATTCCTATGACTAAAGCTGAAATGGAAAAAGCGCTTTTGCAAACATTGGCTGTTAATAAATTAACAGACGCCTACATAAGACTTGTTGTAACCAGAGGCATAGGTGATTTGGGTTTAGACCCTGCAAACTGTAATAAACCGACTGTTTTCATAATTGCCGACGGGATAACTCTTTATCCTGAAAAATTATATACGGAAGGCTTGGAAGTGATAACAGTTTCGACAAGAAGAAATATGCCGGATGCTTTGAGCCCTAATATAAAATCATTGAATTATCTTAACAACATTATGGCAAAGCTTGAAGCAAAAAGAGCGGGAGTCCCTGAAGCTATAATGCTCAATGAACAAGGATATGTAGTAGAATGCAGCGGAGATAATATTTTTGTAATTAAGAACGGCGTTGTTTCAACTCCTCCTGCCTCGGCGGGAGCATTAAAAGGCGTCACAAGAAACGCCGCTATGGAACTCATTAAAAACAAACTTAAAATGGAACTTAAAGAAGAATTAATTACAACTTATGACCTTTACTGCGCAGATGAATGTTTCTTAACGGGAACAGCCGCCGAAACTATACCTGTAGTAAAAATAGACGGCAGAATAATCGGAGAAGGCAAGCCGGGTAAAGTTACGCTGAAACTTTTTAAGGAATTCAGAAGTCTAACCAGATCGACGGGAGTTCCGATTAAAAAGAAATAGTTTTTCGTAATTTAATATAATTTAATGTGGAAAAAAATAAGATATGCATTATATTTTATAGTTTTAATAATAGTATTCTCTGTCACTTACAGTTTCAGAGAATACTATTATGTTCCGGTTCTACAAAATTACGTTAATAAAATAACCGGTTCAAAAATACAGTTCAGAAATTTTTCTTTTTCCTTTCCGTTCAACATATCCTTAAACGATATAAAATATGACAACCAATTTTTTATAAACAAAGCGACTTTGAAATTTGAACCACTTATATTATTAAAAAATATCAAAACTCCTCTTAAAGCTTTTACATCTCTTAATGTTGACAAAATAGTTTATATTAATGCGTATGTAGATGAAAATGACCGACGTTTAGAGGTACTTACACCTGCAAAAATAAAAAAATTAAAAAAAGCGTTTGAATATTTTAACATTGCGGTATTTATAAAAAAAGCCGATATCTTATATGACAATCATTTAATAAAAACTTCAAATACGGATATTAAATTTAACAAAAACATAAAGCTTTCAACATTTTTTAATTATAACGGTCATTCGGTTAATTTAACCGGAAATTCTAATTTAACCGATACATCTTTACTGTCCTCTTTTCATATTGACGTATTTGGTGATATTAAAGCTCTTGCTTCGCTTAGCGGGCAATATAATCTGACAAATACATTTTTTGAATACAAACTTCAGACTAATAATCTTTCAATCAATAAACTTTTATTCGGTAAAACAAGCACTTTAATACAAAAAGGTAAAAACGGACTGACAATTAATGCATCGGGAGATTTTGGGAATCTTTCTTACAGCAAAGAACCTTCAGCCGATTATGTATGGAAATCAAGCGGAACGGTTATTTTAAAAGACGCAAACGACCTTTTACATACGCTTATAGATTATTCGGCAACAATGCAAAATTCTCTGCTTAACGTATCAATAAAAGCGCAAAACACAAAATTGTTGGGAAATGACTTCGGGACATTTGATATAGAAGCTGACAATAATAACGATACTCTTAATCTTGCATGCCGGCATAACTCGACTAATACTTTCAGCGCAACCATCAAAAAAAACGGGACATATGATGTTGATATATACACAAAGAAAAACAAAACGGGAAAAATGTCAGGTAATTATAAAACGGGAGAAATCTCAATAGACATAAGAAAAATACCTATAACAAAAATGCCTTTTTTATCATCTTTCAAGAAACTTAAAGGTTTTGTCTCCATATACGGAAATATCGGAAAAACACACGGAAGCCTTTTGATGGAAGCTAAAAACATATCATCGAAAAAATTAAAGCAATTTGACACTTTCGGCAAAATATCAAAAGAGAATTCCAGATGGATTTTTGACATTGAAACAAAAGATAAAAAACTAATAGTAAAAGGTTTTTACGAAACAAAAAAACATCATAATATTGAATTTTACTATTCCGGCGTTGACAGTAATAATTTACTCCAAATACTTGGATTCAAACCTCATCTTTCAGGATTGGCTACAGGATATATAAAATATGATTCAAATAAATTTACGCAAATAGATATTAGTTTAAAAAAAGGAGCGTTGTTCGGGAATAAATTCAATGATTGGACTATTTTAGGAAATATTTCTCCTTCGACCATAAATATATCTTCCTTTACTTTCAAAGGCAAAAGAACATCAATAGATTTAAAAGCTTTGCTTGATTTTACAAAAAACGCTCCGGATTCTTATCTTGACTGTGACATTAGTAATTTTAAATTTAATAATATTAACATAAATTCACACATATTATTTAACGG
>JBAYZJ010000085.1:0-5838 GCA_041672565.1 Endomicrobiaceae bacterium | reverse complement strand
AATAAAGCCAAAATGCATGCTGAAAATTTTGTATTCAACAGATGTAATCAGATAGAGCATTTATCAGGGGTTTTGGGAAAAGAACCCTTAGTCGTATCAATGTATGATGCCGAGCTTTTCGGACACTGGTGGTTTGAAGGACCTGATTTTATAAATTATTTATTCCGGCATATTTATAACGGTCAAAAGATATTTAAACCGATTACGCCGATACAGTATCTTGAAAAATTTCCTAAAAATCAGGTTTTAACTCCAAGTCCCTCTTCATGGGGAGACAAAGGTTACTACGAAGTTTGGCTGAATCCTAAAAATGACTGGATATATAAACATTTGCATATTGCCGCCGCCAGAATGTCTGAAATTGCTACTGCAAATAAAAATGCTTCAGGTTTGATGCTCAGAGCTTTAAAACAGGCGACCAGAGAATTGCTTTTAGCGCAGTCTTCCGATTGGGCTTTTATAATGACTACGGGCACTATGGTTGAATATGCGGAGAAAAGAACAAAAGAACATATATATAATTTTACAACGTTATATGAACAAATAAAAAATAATAATATTAATGAAAGTTTTCTTGCAAATTTAGAATATGTTAATAATATTTTTCCTGATATAGATTACACGGTTTTTATAAAATAACAGAGGATTAATATGACTATGTCGATGATAAGTATATTTTTTGCGGTATTAATTCTGATTATACTTATTCTTATAATAATATTGTTTTTACAAAATAAAAAATACAGACAGACAAACGGGAAACTTCAACAGCAAATAAAAATTGTCGAAGGAAAACTTCAGTTTCATACGATGGATATTGACAATCTTATAATGATGCTTGCAAGTATTCATGAATTTGGTTTGACTGCAACCGGACTTGTTTCTAAAGAAGAGCTGACGCAGTCCGTCGTAGATACGGCCTGCAGCTTAATTCATTCTGATTTGGCGTCGTTAATGCTGCTAAACGCGAATAACGAGCTTAATATTATTTCGTCAAGGGGATTGTCTCCGAAAGTAGTTGAATCCACGAAAATTAAAATAGGCGAAGGGATAGCAGGAAGAGTAATAAGCACCGGCAAGCATATATTTGTCGAAAATATAGAAACAGACATAAGGTTTTTAAGACCTAATGATGCCGAAAGATATATTTCTAAGTCATTTATATCTGTTCCTCTAAGGGTAAAAAATAAAGTTATAGGAGTATTAAACATAAATTCTCCAAAAACTAAAAAACAGTTTGATGACAGAGACGTAAAACTTCTTACTATTTTGGCCGATCAGGCCGCAATGACTCTTGATAATATGGAGTTATTCAATAATTTACAGTCTTTTTATTTTGAGATGGTTCAGACGCTTGCAAGGACAATAGACGCCAAAGATTCATATACTTATGACCATGCAGACAGAGCCGGAAAATATGCAAAAGCAATCGCAAAGAAAATGAATCTTCCTTATACTATAGTAAGACATGTTGAATACGCCGCTTTGATGCATGATATCGGTAAAATAGGCATAGCGGATAATATTTTGCTAAAGCCTGGAAAATTAAGCGACGAAGAACAAAAAATAATAAGGAAACATCCTTCTATCGGGCACAGAATTATAGCTCCGGTACAATTCTTAATGCCTGTTGCTCCTATGGTTCTATATCATCAGGAATGGTTTGACGGAAGCGGGTATCCTGAAGGTTTATCCGGAGAAGAAATTCCTTTGGGAGCAAGAATTGTTGCCGTTATAGATGCTTATGACGCAATTACTTCAAACAGACCTTACAGGAAAGCATTGAGCCAGGAAGAGGCTATAAGCGAATTGAGAAAAGGTTCAGGAAGACAATTTGATCCTAAAATAGTAGATATTTTTATAAATATTTTAAACCAAGAAACCAGCAATTAGAATGAATAAAGGCACTTTATTTGTAGTACCAACTCCTATAGGAAATCTTGAAGATATAACTTTACGCGCAATAAGAATTTTACAGGAGTCAGATGTCGTCGTATGTGAAGATACAAGGCAAACTTTAAAGTTGCTTTCACACCTGAAAATATCAAAACAATTAATAAGCTTTTACACACAAAATCAATTAAAAAGAATTCCCCAGATAATATCGGCGTTGGAAAACGGTAAAAATATTTCTTTGGTATCAGATTGCGGAACTCCCGCAATATCAGACCCTGGATATTATTTAGTAAAAGAAGCATTAATCCGTGGAATAAATGTTATTCCTTTGCCTGGGCCTTGTGCATTGGTTACGGGATTGGTCGGTTCGGGGCTTCCTACGGATTCTTTTGTCTTTCTTGGTTTTTTAAGAAAAAAAACAGGTAAAATGAAAAAAGAATTGTCATCAGCGGCAGTCGCCGGGAAAACAATAGTATTTTATGAGTCTCCTCACAGAATAGTAAAGACTGTTGAGGTTTGTAAAGAAGTTTTCGGAGCCGGAATAAACATTGTTCTTGCAAGAGAACTTACGAAAAAATTTGAAGAATTTATAAGAGGTTCAATAGATGAAGTTTTAAATGTTTTAAAAACTAGAGAAATTAAAGGAGAATTTGTTATAATCATTTCTCCAAATATTGGGAATACAGATTGTGATAATCATGATGAATAACTAAATTTAAAGAAATAAATAAAAAGAGGAAAAAATGATTAAAGCTGGGATTGTCGGAATTACAGGATATACCGGAGAGGAACTTATAAGGATTTTGTCAAGGCATCCGGGCGTAAAATTAACTGTTCTTGCCGGGAGATCTACTTCTGAATTAAGAGAATTGAAAGATATTTATCCTAAATACGCAGACTTAAATTTAAAATGCGAGCCGTTAAATATTAACAGAATTAAAGAAGAAACTGATGTTGTATTTTTGGCGCTGCCTCATGCCGTTGCTTTTGAAGTAGTTCCGTCATTGTTAAAAGCAGGTAAAAAGGTCATAGATTTATCGGCGGATTTCAGGCTTAAAGACGCCGATACTTATGAAAAATGGTATAAAGTCAACCATACAGGGAAAGATTTTATTAAAGATGCCGTTTACGGACTGGCAGAATTGAATTCAGATGAAATAAAACAAGCAAAACTTATTGCAAATCCGGGATGTTATCCTACTACAATTCTTTTAGGGACGGCTCCTGCCGTTAAAAACAATCTCATTAATCCGGATGATATTATAATTGATTCAAAAAGCGGCGTTTCAGGTTCCGGAAGAAAAAATGTAGTTAAATATTATGAAAATGAACATCCTACTTTAAGAGCTTATAATATTGCCGGGAAACACAGACATATACCTGAAATTGAACAGGAGCTTTCAGCTTTGTTTAATAAAAAAATAACGATAACTTTTACTCCACAGATTATTCCTCTTGAAAGGGGAATGCTGTCTACGATTTATCTAAATTTAAACAATGCAATGGAAACATCGCAGATTATAGATGTTTATCAAAAATTTTATAAGGGTAAAAATTTTGTAAGAGTATTGGATGAAGGAATTTTACCTTCAATTAAAAATGTCGCAAATACAAATTTTTGTGAAATAGGGCTGTCGGTTGATTCAAGAACAAATAAATTAATAGTTGTGTCGGCGATTGATAATTTAATTAAGGGAGCATCGGGGCAGGCCGTTCAGAATATGAATTTAATGTTTGGTTTCGACGAAACAGAAGGCTTAAAGGAGATAAAATAATGTTACCCAAAGGTTTTAGCTGTAACGGGATGCACAGCGGAATTGTAGATAATAAAAATAAAAAAGATTTGGCATTGTTTTTTTCTTCTTATCCGGCGACAGTCGCCGGAATGTTTACCGGAAGTCTTGTAAAAGCGGCCCCCGTTTTAATAGATATGGACAGATTAAAAAAATATAAAAACTTCCAAGCTGTAATTGCCAATTCAGGCTGCGCCAACGCTTGTACCGGACAGAGAGGTAAACAAGATGCAGAGTATATAAGCAAAGAAACAGCAAAGAATCTTAGAATTCCTTCAAGTTCCGTTTTAGTCGCTTCTACAGGCGTAATCGGTAATTTCCTTCCTGTAAACAAAATGGTTAAAGCTTTGCCTCCACTGATAAAAATGATTTCAAAGAAAGATGAAAAATCAGCCGCAGGGGCAATTATGACAACGGATTCTTTTTCAAAAATTGCTTCAAAAAAAATAAAAGTTTCAAAAGGTGAAATAATTGTTTGGGGATGCGCAAAAGGAGCAGGAATGATTCATCCCGACTTGAAAGGTTTACATGCGACAATGCTATCTTTTATATTAACCGATGCGCAAATAGAACAGAAACAACTGCAAAAAATAACAGACACTGCTATACAGCAGTCTTTCAACTGTATATCTGTTGACGGAGATACTTCGACAAATGACACTGTTTTGGTTATGGCTAACGGACAAAGCAAAACCGGTAAATTGAGTAAACAGGATAATGATAAATTTCAGGAAGCGTTAAATGAAGTTACCTTAAAACTTGCGAAAATGATTGCCAAAGACGGAGAAGGCGCTACAAAAATGATAGAAATATCTGTAATAAACGCTAAAAAACATGAAGATGCAGAAATAATAGCCTCAACAATAGCAACATCTCCTTTAGTTAAAACGGCTTTTTTTGGTTCGGATGCAAATTGGGGAAGGATATTAGCCGCAATCGGCAGGTCAGGCATTAATATAAATCCTGATAGAGTTGATATTTATATAGGTAATATTATTACTGCCAAAGACGGTATGGCCGTAGAATTTAACGAAAAAAAAGCTAAAGCTTTACTTAATAAAAAAGAATGTAAAATAACTATTGATTTAAAGTCAGGCAAACAATGGGCAAGATACTATACATGTGATTTTTCATATGATTATGTAAAAGTCAACGGTTCTTACAGAAGTTAAATCAATATACATATAATAAAATAAAAAACAGACGTTTTTTTATTATGACGTCTGTTTTTTTTATTTGTCAGTAACCGGTTGATGCAAGAATTTATAGAAACAAAAAATTATAAGAATACAAATTATCCGTATAGTTTTTTGATATTCAGCTTAAAAATTTTAAGATAATTGTTTTTGGTGGAGGTGGCGGGAATTGAACCCGCGTCCGAAAATGTTTCAGTAAGATCGCTACAAGCTTAGTCCGGAATTTTGTTCTCGTTTATAAGACTATCACCGGACGGGACTATCTTATAAACCAGCACCGTTTTAATTTCATATTAATCTGACGGAACAAGCAAATTAATACTAACCTACTCTTGTCATTTTATCCTAATAGTAGGCGTCAAAGGTAAAATGTAGCTGACTAAGCAGCTATTGGCATTGCTCCAAAACCCATAAAAGGTTTGAACATGCTGTTAGGAACGATTTGTTTATCGTTTATTGTTTAGCCGATTTTTACCGAGCCATCGGCCAACTCGGGCTTGCTATCTATACCTCTTTCATCCCCGTCGAACCCAACTCACCCCCGCATAAAATAAGCAATTGAAGATTATATTATCTTCTGCTTTGAAAGAACTGTTTAATTATTGTAGCACATTCTTCTTCCATAAGTCCACTTGAGATTTCTATCTTATGGTTTAGTTTATTATCTGAAACTATATTAAAAACGCTTCCGCAGGCTCCCGCTTTTATGTCTTTGGCTCCGAAATATATTTTTTTAACCCTGGCCAGTATTAAAGCGCCTGCGCACATTGAACATGGCTCGATAGTAACATAAATTGAACAATCGTTAAGTCTGTAATTGTTTAGTTTTTTGCAGGCTTTGCGTATTGCTATAATTTCAGCATGGGCAGTCGAATCTTTAAGAGAAATGCTTTTGTTATAGCCCTTTGATATGATTTTATTGTTTTTTACTATTACGGCGCCGACAGGAACTT
>JBAYZJ010000084.1:0-5839 GCA_041672565.1 Endomicrobiaceae bacterium | reverse complement strand
TTATACACAGGGATAAGATGAAATTGATAGAAGCAAATTTCAGGCTTGTTGTTTCCATTGCAAAAAAACATGTCGGAATAAGCAATTTGGAATTGTCTGATTTAATACAGGAAGGAAACCTCGGACTTTCAAAAGCTGTTGAAAAATTTGAATGGAAAAGAGGATTTAAGTTCTCAACTTATGCGACATGGTGGATAAGGCAGTCAATCAACAGGGCTATTGCCGATCAGGCAAGAACAATCAGAATACCTGTCCATATGAAAGAACTCATTTCAAAACTTACGAAACTGAAAAAAAAGTTTCAGCAGGATCAGGGACGTGAGCCTACTACGGAAGAATACGGAAAATTTTTGAAAATGTCTACAGACAGGGTCAGAAAAATATTAAAAATGATGCAGGAACCTGTTTCTCTGGCGACTCCGGTAGGAGAAGAAGAAGATTCGAAATTAGAAGATTTTATAGAAGATCAAAACAGTCCGAATCCTGTTATGAAAACTCAGCAGTACAGGCTGCAGCTGGAATTGGAAAAGGTTTTAAATACTTTAACTCCGAGAGAATCCGAAATAATAAGATTAAGATACGGAATAGGAATAGGATATCCGTCAACTCTTGAAGAAGTCGGCAAAAAATTCGGCGTTACAAGAGAAAGAGTCAGACAAATTGAGGCTAAAGCCGTAAGAAAGCTTAGACATCCTAGCAGATGTAAATCTTTAAAAGAATATTTAAATTAGCTTCAAACAGTATAAAAACAGACAGTTTGTCTATTAAATATCTGTCTGTTTATTTGCGATAGATAATAATTGCTTTTTACGTAATATTTTAAAATGTTTTTGTTTTGAACTTTTACTTTGATTTTTAAATAGTTTTTTAATACAATTATTTGATATATAGTCACACTAAAAAGAGAGTTTTAATTATGAAAAAATTAATGTTAGTCATGCTTTTTGTTTTTTCCGCATCTTCGTTGTTTGCCGATTCAAATTCGTTTAAAATCAAGAATCTTGTTTTTGAAGGCATTCAAAACGTTAAATTGAAAACAGTCCGTTCCGAAATAGAGACTAAAAAAGGGAAACTTTATAATCCTTCAATAGCAAAAGAAGACCTCAGGATAATTTTATCTTTGGGATATTTTGACAATGCTGAGTTATCAGTTGATAAAAAGACACAAACTGTAAAATTCGCCGTTGTTGAAAAACCGTATATAAAGAAAATCATATTTAAAGGCAATAAGCAGTTTTCAAAGGGTAAATTGAAAGGCGAAGCTATTTTAAAGGAAAAGAGTTTCTATAATTTTGTAGATCTTGAAGAATCAAAAAGGAAAATACTGACGCTGTATAAAGATAAAGGTTATGCCGATTGTCAGATGGAAGTTTATCCTACTACGGATTCGGATACAAACACTATGAGCGTCACGTTTTTAATAACCGAAAACAATAAAATCTTAATAGGTGATTTTACCGTTGAAGGTTGTGTTAATTTTAATCCTAAAAAAATCAGAAAACTGGCAAAAACAAAAAGGAAAAAAGTTTTTAAGGAAGAAACTCTTAAAGCCGATATGCAGGAAATAATGAGATTTTATAAAAATAACGGTTTTATGGATTTCAATATGGATGAACCTGTTATAACTTATAATGAAGAAAGAACGAAAATGTTTATTTCCGTGACTGTTCATGAAGGTCCTAAATATAAAATAGGAAATATATCATTTGACGGCAATTATGTTATTACTTCAGACGAACTTATTAAGCATTCGAGTATTAAAAAGAATGAAACGTTCAGCCAGGAAAAAATAGTTGAGGTTTTAAATAAAACTTACGATGATTATTCAAACAGAGGTTACCTTCATTCGAATATAATTCCTGATTTTAAGAAATCAAGGCCAGAAGTAATTTCAGACAAAGAGAACGGAATAGAAATTGAATTTCCTAAAGATGACGGAATCGTTGATGTGGTTTACAGAATACAGGAAAATAATATAGTTTATGTCGGGGATATTCTTATCGACGGATTAGTAAGCACAAAGGACCAGACTATCAGAAGAGAAATCCTTCTTAAACCGGGAGATGTTTTTTCATCCGGTAAAGTAAGAAGAAGTATGGAAAAAATCTATAATTTAGGATTCATAGACGCCGCCGAGCCAAACATAATTCCTACGAATACTCCGGATGTTATGAATTTGGCTTTTGCGATAACAGAAGGAAAGCCGGCGATGATAACGGCCGGAGTCGGATATTCTTCTGTTGACCAGTTTGTCGGATCCGTACAATTGCAGCATATGAATTTATTCGGAAGAGCTCAAAGACTTAATTTGTTATGGGAATTCGGAGCCAGAAGGCATAATTATGAAATTGACTGGACTGAACCGTGGTTCTTGGGTAAACCTACAAGTTTAGGGCTTTCTTTATTTAATATAGAAAGATTGAGAGATTACGGTACGGTAAGCGATGCTTACAGAGAAGGAAGAGTCGGAGGAGCAGTTACCGTAAGTCCTAGAATTTCAGAAAATACATCACTGCTTTTCGGTTATACTTATGAGCATGTCAGAATTTTTGATATAGAATCAGACGAACTTAAAGAATCTATATTAAATGACCCTGACTTGGCTAAAGACAGAACTTCCAGCGTACGCGCGCAGATAACCTATGATACAAGAGATTATGTGTTTGATGCTTCAAGAGGCGTTAAATATTCTTACGGCGTTAACGTTGCCGGAGGTCCTTTCGGGGGAAACGTAAATTATATAAGAAATTCTCTTAAGGGAACATGGTTTTTCCCTACTTTCTGGAAGTTTGTTTTATCGGTAAACGTTACTGCCGGTTGGATAGAAAGTTACGGCAATTCGACAGATGTTCCTTTGTATGAAAAATATTATGTCGGCGGAGCAGATACGATAAGAGGTTACAAATACAGAACGGAAGTCGGGCCTTATGAAGGCGGAAAGTTTATGTCTGTGGCAAATATAGAATACAAATTCCCTATAGTTCAGGAAAAAAGGAAAACCATTTTACAGGGAGCATTTTTTTACGATATAGGCGGAACATGGAAGAATGTTGAAAATATAAATTACAGATTCGGTACCGATAATGCCGACAATAATGAATATTATTTAAAATCCGGAGTAGGTTTCGGAATAAGGTTTGCAACTCCTGTATTCCCTTTAAGGCTTGACTGGGGATACGGATTGAATCATAAACCGGGAGAAGAACTGCAGCAGTTTTACTTTACAATAGGGAATGTTTTCTAGAGGATTTTATGAAACTAACATTGAAACAGGTAAATGATATTGTCGGAGGAAAGATTTGCGGTAATGAAAATGCCGTTGTTACCGGAGTTAACAGTCTCGAAGACGCAAATGACAATGAATTATCTTTTCTTGGCAATAAGAAATATTCGCATTTTATGAAAGATACAAAAGCGGAAGCCGTGCTTTTCCCGGCTAATATGCCTTATGAAGAATATGGAAATAAAAATTTGGTTATTGTTGACAATCCTCAGTTGGCTTTTGCAAAAATACTTACGCTTTTAGATAAGGAAAGACTTGCGGCAATAAAACCGGGAATAAGTCCTAAGGCTTCAATTGCAGAAAATGTTTCTCTTGGTGAAAATATTACAATAGGTCATAATGCCGTTATTGAAGAGGGTTCAAAAATAGGCGACAATACAAAGATTTTAGCAAATACATATGTAGGCGGCTGCGTATCAATAGGTAAAAACTGCCTTATTTATCCTAATGTTACTATAAGAGAAAAAACAAAAATAGGCGATGACTGTATAATCCATCCGGGTGTAGTTATCGGCGGCGACGGTTTTGGTTTTGTCAATACCGGAAAAGAAATTTATAAGATTCCGCAGATAGGTCATGTTGAAATAGGCAACAATGTCGAAATAGGAGCCAATACAACCGTTGACAGAGCCGCAATAGGAAAAACTTTTATAGATGATAATACAAAAATAGACAATCTTGTTATGGTGGCACATAATGTTCATATCGGGAAAAATACAATGATAGTTTCTCAGGTAGGCATTGCGGGCTCTACAAAAATAGGGGACAATGTCACAATAGGCGGGCAGGTAGGAATTGTAGGACATATAAAAATAGGCAACAATATAATGATAGGGGCAAAAAGCGGAGTAACTTCAAACCTTGAAGATAATCAGGTTCTTGCAGGATATCCGATTCAGGCATA
The DNA here is from genome assembly GCA_041672565.1 of Endomicrobiaceae bacterium. Classification (GTDB taxonomy): domain Bacteria; phylum Elusimicrobiota; class Endomicrobiia; order Endomicrobiales; family Endomicrobiaceae; genus Praeruminimicrobium. The sequence goes on along the minus strand of JBAYZJ010000084.1, from coordinate 1,652 downwards.
CAGAAAGCATTTGGCAACGCAGGCTGTGATGAAAAAACTGCCTGAAATATATGACTGGATAAAAACACTAATTAAAAATAAAGAGGATAAAAAGGATTTATGAGCAAACAGACCACAATAGCCAAAGAAATAGTGATGGAAGGAATCGGTTTGCATACGGGCAACAAAAGTAAAATGGTTTTAAAACCTTCGCAGGCAAATACTGGAATACATTTTATCAGAGTAGATCTTCCTGAAAAGCCTGATATAAAAGCGAACTGGAGCAGTTTGTCTGCCGGTACGGCGATAAGAGGGACAACTATAGAAAAAGGCGATGCGAAAGTTCACACTATAGAACATATATTGTCGACATGCTCTGCTTTGGGAATTGACAATCTTGCTATAGAAATAGACAATAATGAGCCTCCTATCACGGACGGAAGCGCAAAGCTTCTTGCAGAGAAGATAATATCAGCCGGAATAAAAGAGCTGGATGCTTTTAAAGAAAGTTATGTTATAAAAGAACCTGTAACTTTTATTGACGGCAAAACAAAAATTACGGCATATCCGAGCGATAATTTTGAAATAGACTGCACGATAGGTTTTGACCATCCTTTTTTATCTCATCAACAGGCTGCGTTTACTATAACAAGAGAGAGTTTTCTGAAAGATATTGCTCCCGCCAGAACTTTTTGTTTTGACTATGAAATAGAAGCTCTTCAGTCAAACGGACTTGCAAGAGGCGGAAGTTTGGAAAATGCAATAGTAATAGGACCTAATGAAATATATAATAAAGAACCTTTGAGATTTGAAAATGAGTTTGTAAGACATAAAATTTTAGATTTGATAGGCGATTTGGCATTAGCCGGAAAGCCGATAAAAGCAAAAATAGTCGCTGAAAAACCGGGACATAAAAGTAACGTAAGTTTTGTAAAAGATTTTGTAAGCAAAGCTGTTTTGGAAACAGAAGGTAAAATATCGGGGGGAAGAGTGGATATTCAAGCGCAGAATACGGAAGAGAAAATTATTAACAGTGCGGAAATACAAAGGATTATACCTCACAGATATCCTATTTTAATGATTGACAGAGTTAAACTTACAAGCGATCCTAAAAAAGCGGTCGGGTATAAATGCGTCAGCGGAAATGAGCCTTTTTTTCAGGGACATTTTCCGGGGCAGCCGATAATGCCTGGCGTTTTAATAGTTGAAGCTATGGCTCAAACATCATGCGTAATGTTTTTATCAAGACCGGAAATGAAGAATTGTCTGGCTTATTTCATGGCTATAGATAATGTTAAGTTTAGAAAAACGGTTATTCCAGGAGATCTTTTGGAAATGAAAGTTGAAGTAATGAGAGACAGCGGAAGAAAAGGAAAAGTCAAAGGCGAAGCTTATGTTGACGGAAAACTTGCTTCTGAAGCTGAATTTATGTTTATTATAGTTGACAGAGAGGCATAATAATGATACATCAAACAGCAATTATAGACAAATCTGCGGTAATAGGCAAAGATGTCGAGATAGGCCCTTATGCAATAATAGGTGAGAATGTTGCAATAGGCGACGGTACGGTTATTTCTTCTCATGCCGTGGTAGAATATGCCGAAATAGGCAAAAATTGTAAAATTTTCAGTCACAGCGCGGTTGGAACTGCGCCTCAGGATTTAAAATATGCA
>JBAYZJ010000083.1:0-5862 GCA_041672565.1 Endomicrobiaceae bacterium | reverse complement strand
CTCCTCCGGCAAATATTCCGTTCATAGTTGTCATAAATTTATCGTCAATAATTAAATATCCTTTTGCGTTTGTTTCAAGACCTTGGGTAAGTGAAGGAAGTATCGGATTAGGATGAAGCCCTAATGCCAATATTACCAAATCTGTTTCTATGATAAAATTTGATCCCTGTACGGGAACAGGTTTTTTTCTGCCTGAAGCATCCGGTTCTGTAAGTTTCATTTTTATGCATTCAACGGCTTTTACAAAGCCTTTTTCATCTGCCATAAATTTTAGCGGAGCTGCCAGTTCTATAAATTCAATTCCTTCTTGAAGAGCATGGTGTCTTTCTTCAAGCCTTGCAGGCATTTCTTCAGCCGTTCTTCTGTATAACAGTTTTACAGATTCCGCTCCTATTCTTTTTGCTGTTCTTACGGAATCCATAGCTGTGTTGCCGCCGCCGATAACCACAACATTTTTTCCTCTATATATAGGCGTGTCAAAATCCGGAAATTTAAAGGCTGCCATTAAATTTATTCTTACTAGAAATTCATTTGCCGAATAAATGTTGTTGAAGTTTTCTCCTTCAACTCCTGGAAATGTAGGCAGTCCTGCACCTGTTCCTATAAAAATAGCTTTAAAGCCGTCATTGAATAAATCAGGGATGGTTTTAGTTCTTCCTATAAGATAGTTGAAAACAAATTCAATTCCCAAAGATTTAAGAGACTCTATTTCTTTGTCTAAAACTTTTGCCGGAAGTCTGAATTCGGGAATACCGTATCTCAGAACGCCTCCGCTGTTGTGCAAAGATTCAAAAACGGTTACATCATAGCCCATTTTTGCCAGATCGCCTGCACATGCCAGACCTGCCGGTCCGGAACCTATTACTGCTACTTTTTTACCGTTATTTTTAACCGTTGTTTCGGCAGAATATGAATTTTTTGCCGACCAGTCTGAAGCATATCTTTCTAAATTTCCTATAGCGACAGGTTCTTGTTTGAGCCCGAGAACACAGTGTTTCTCACACTGATTTTCCTGAGGGCAGACTCTTCCGCATACGGCCGGAAGATTATTTTTTTCCTTTAAAACTTTAATTGCTTCTGCGGGATTATTCGCAGCTATATGTTTTATAAATTCCGGAATATTGATTTCAACGGGACATCCTGTCACGCAAAGCGGTTTTTTGCATTGAAGGCATCTCTTTGCTTCTAACACCGCCTGCTCGTCGGTATATCCGAGATTAACCTGTTCAAAATCTTTACAGCGTATTTCAGGCTGTCTTTCAGCCATTTTTATTCTTTGTGACATTTGCACTCCGGATTATGTTTGAAGTTTTCGAAAGATTCGTTTTCGTATTTTTTGAAAAGTGAAAGTCTTGAGATTAATTCGTCCCAGTTTACCTGATGAGCGTCAAATTCAGGTCCGTCTACACAGGCAAATTTTATTTTATTGTCTACGCTTACCCTGCAAGCGCCGCACATTCCTGTGCCGTCAACCATTATAGGGTTTAAAGAGACAAGAGTTTTTATATTGAAAGGTTTTGTCATATTTGCTACGGCTTTCATCATCGGCACAGGTCCGATTGCATATACCGCGTTAACTTTTTCTTTAGATATGACATCTGACAGAATTGTCGTTACAAATCCTTTGATTCCGTAAGAACCGTCGTCGGTAGCTATCAGCAGCTGTGATGAATTTTCTTTTAATTCATCTTCAAGTATTAACAAATCTTTATTTCTTGAACCCACGATTGTAATAACTTTGTTCCCTGCTTTCAACAAATCTTTTATTACAGGCAAAACTTCAGCCGTACCTACTCCTCCTGCAACTGCGACTATCGTTCCGATTTTTTCTATTTCCGTAGGATGCCCCAGAGGGCCGACGATGTCTCTTATGCAGTCTCCTTCGTTTAGCATTCCGAGCTCGGCGGTAGTTTTCCCTGTTTCCTGAAAAATAATATTAATAGTTCCTTTTTCAATGTTTTTTACGGCGATTGTAAGAGGAATTCTTTCACCTTTTTCATGCAGTCTTAAAATTATAAACTGTCCGGCTTTTGCATTTTTTGCAATATCATGGGCTTCAATTTCATATTGTTTTATGTTGGCGGATAATATTTTTTTGGATATAATTTTAAACATGGAGTCCCCGTGAAAAATTATTTTGTCTATTATATACTTTTTACAAAATTTATTCAATTATTTGATTTTTTATTGTTGTTGCTGCTTTATGGCAGGCTCAATTTTTTTGAATATTTTTTCAGCCACTATTTTGTATCCGTCTGAATTAGGATGCAAAGTGTCAGAAAATAAGGTCCGGTTGTCCCATATGTCGTTTAATATTCCGTCAATGAATAGTGTATTTTTGTCTTCCGATATTTTTTTAACGGTATTATAGAGTTCCGGAAGCTGAGTATCTTCGGTAGAAAGTAAAATTACGACTGCTCCTGTTTTCTGAAGTTTGTCTACAATTTCTTCAATGGCCTGTTTTGTATCTTTAATAGGAACTTTTTTAAAAAAATCGTTTGCGCCGAACTCTACTAAGACCATAAATGCTTTCTGATTGATAACTTCATCAATTCTTTCAAGACCCTGTATAGACGTATTTCCGCTGACTCCGAGATTTATAACCGGAATATTAGTCATTTGCTGCAGAAAATCAGGATAAGTTTCTCCGGGATTTGCTCCTTTGCCCTGTGTCAGACTGTCTCCGAAACATATTATCTTTTTTTCTAAATCAGGATTAGGAAAGTTATTGTCTTTTGCGCATGAAATAAATGTAAATATTAAAAATAAAGGCAGAATGGCGGATAATTTTTTAAACATTTCGTTTCCTTAAATATTAAGAAATTTTGTTATATTCAAATGAAGTATTTTATTTAAACTGTCTTTTTCTATATCCAATGATTTTAAAAATTCTATTTCATGTTTTTGGTTGCCTACAGGAAAATCGCTTCCGAAAAAAATTTTATTTATATTGTGTTTTTTAAAAAATCTGTAAATTTGTTCTTTTTTCATAAAGCTTATGCTTGAAGAAGTATCAATATATATATCTTTTCCTATAAGTTCATCCTCTATTTCATCCCACATTTTAAAACCGCCCATATGAGCGCCTATAAATTTTATTTCAGGAAATGCCTTAAGAACTTTTAATATTTGTTTAGGCCCGGCGTGAACAAGCCCCGTTAAACTCAGCTCATATCCGCAGTGTACAAGCATAGGTATTCCTAATTTTTGCATTTTTTCATATATAGGGTATGCTTTTTCATCATCAATATAAAAATCTTGAAATTCAGGTTGGAATTTTATTCCGAAAGAATTATCTTTTATCTTATCAAGTTCGTTTGACCAGTCTTTATAAAACGGGTGTAATGAGGCAAAAGGCAGAAATCTGTCTGATTTTAACGAAAAAAGCCAGTTATTTATTGATTTTACCTGATCAGGTCTTGAAGCTACGGAAGCTATAACGCTTTTTGATATTTCGTTTTCATCCATTGTTTTAAGCAGTCCGTCTACCGTAGGCAAAGCTGTCATCGGTCTGCGAAAAACTTTTTCAAGATAATCTTTTGCTTTTTGGGCTACTTTGTCAGGCCAAACATGCGTATGAGAGTCTATTATTTCCATGATGAATTTTATTATATAACTATATTAATTTATTGTAAAGGTCTTTTCAGCTTCTTTTCCCTGCGGATGGCAGGTAAATTGACAAAGAAAAAATGTTTTAATAAAATGAAGAGTATTCGGAAAAAAATATTTGAATACAGTGGAGCAGTAATACAAATACAGACCGTTTAAACCGCATTTTAAGGTTTGACGGTTATTTTATGGAAGGTAACAAATGTCAACTTTAGTAGTTTTAGGTACGCAGTGGGGAGATGAAGGTAAGGGCAAGGTTGTTCATTATCTTGCTACAAAATCCGATTATATTGTAAGGTATCAGGGCGGAAATAATGCCGGTCACACGTTAATATACGAAAATAAACCTTTTGTTCTGCATCTTATTCCGTCAGGAATATTATTCCCTAAGAAAACCTGTATCATAACAAACGGAGTAGTTGTTGACCCTAAGGCATTAAAAGAAGAAGTTGATTTGCTGAAAAAGAAGAAAATTCCTGTTGACGGAAGATTTTTTGTCAGCGAGCTTGCTCATGTAATATTGCCGTATCATAAATATATAGACGGAATATTGGAAGATGATGCTCAAAACGTTAAGATAGGAACGACTAAAAAAGGAATAGGGCCTTGTTATGCCGATAAAGTAAGAAGAGTAGGCATAAGGATAGTTGATTATTTAGATAAGAAAGTTTTTCTTGAACTTCTTGATCAGAATTTAAAAGAAAAAGAATTAATGCTTGGGAAAGTTATATCAATAAATAAAGTAAGAAAAGAAATATTGGATGATTATGAAGTTTTGTCTAAATTTTTGAAAAAATATGTTGCTGATACGTCTTTGATATTGGCTGACGCTATGAAGAAAAAGAAAAAAATTCTGTTTGAAAGCGCTCAGGGAACAATGCTTGATCTTGATTACGGCACATATCCTTTTGTAACTTCTTCAAATCCTACTGCCGGCGGAGCAAGCGTAGGAGCGGGAATAGGTCCTTCAAAAGTTGAAAAAGTTTTAGGAGTTGTCAAGGCTTATACCACGAGAGTAGGAGAAGGTCCTTTTCCTACTGAATTGTTTGATGAGGTCGGCAATTTCTTGAGAGAAAAAGGTCAGGAATACGGAGCGACTACAGGCAGACCTAGAAGATGCGGCTGGTTTGACGCAGTACTTCTCAGACACAGCGTAAGAGTAAGCGGAATAGAACATTTAATACTTACCAAGCTTGATTGTTTGGAAGGTTTGGAAAAAATTAAGATATGCGTAGCTTACAAATACAAAGGTAAAATTATAAAAGAATTTCCTGCATCAAGAATTATACAGAGAGATTGTAAGCCTGTATATGAGGAAATGCCGGGTTTGGACGGTAAAGTAAGAGGCGTAAGAAGTTTTGCCAAACTTCCTAAAAACGCTCAGAAATATATAAGAAGACTTGAAGATCTTGTAGGCGCAAAAATAGATTTGATTTCTTTGGGAAGAAAGAGAGAAGAAACTATAGATGTAAGCAAAAAAGTAAAGTGGTTTTAATAAAATATAACCTATAAAAATAATCCGCAGGAACATAAAAAGTCCTGCGGATATTTTATTGTATTTTAAAATTTTAAATGCTTGTCAATGAAGTTTATCTTTAATATAATCTATCAGTAAAATCATTAAGGGGTCAATCAAATGATAGTAAAACTTTTGAAATTCACAAACGAACCTGAAAAAACATGCGCAATAGCCGGGAGATTGTGTTATTCCGCAGTCGGAATTGAAGAACTCAACGAAAAATTAACTAATGACAAAATAGAAGATATATTAAAAAGAATAATTAAGTCAGGACATTTGTCTGTTTTGGAACATGCTTCTTTTACTTTCGGGATAGAAGGCGTTTCAAGGGCGCTTCTCGCACAGCTTACAAGACACAGAATAGCCTCTTTTTCAGTTCAGAGCCAAAGATACGTGAATTTTAAAAAAGGAGTTGATTTTGTCATACCTCCTTCTATCGAAAAGGATGCAAAACTTCTGAAAGAATACAAAGAATTCTTAAAAACATCGCAGGAATACTATACAAAATTTGTAGACGCGGGTATTTTGGCTGAAGATGCCAGATATGTCTTGCCTAATGCTTCGGCTACGAAGATAGTTCTTACCATGAATGTCAGAGAATTAAGACATTTTTTTGCTTTGAGATGCTGCAACAGAGCCCAGTGGGAAATAAGAGATATGGCTTGCAGGATGTTAAAACTTGCAAAACAAGCCGCTCCTGTTTTATTTGATACTGCCGGACCTGATTGCGTTTC
>JBAYZJ010000082.1:0-5903 GCA_041672565.1 Endomicrobiaceae bacterium | reverse complement strand
ATAGAAATTTCTACGGTTTTTACGTTTATCGTATTGAAAAAATGTTCAATTTGATCTCCGAAAGAGGTGAATTTACGGCGTTCATTTTCCATTTTATTTATATCAAAATCAGTAATAATTCTTGCTCCGTCACGCTGGTATAATTCTGTTTCTTCCGTAATGATTCCGTATTCGGAAGCCATACAGTGTCCGGAAAACACCACATCGGAAGTCGATTCAGTCGGACCTGACGCAGCGTAAAGATAAGAACATACGTTTCTTGCAGAGTTTTGATTTATAAGTTCTCTTCTGTATGCCGCTTTTCCTATCGTTTCAGTAGAAGCTGACGGATTTAAAATGAGAGTTGCTCCCATAAGAGCAAGTCTTGAAGAAGGTGGTATCGGCATCCATAAATCTTCACATATTTCAATACCGGCTTTAAATAAAAAATTACCTATGGAAATATTAAGTAGAGTATTTGGATTAAAGATAATTTTTTTATATTCGGAATCAACATTAAAACCAGAATGGAACCATCTGCGTTCATAGTATTCTTTGTATGAAGGAATATAAGATTTCGGAATAAACGCCGTTTTTTTACCGTTTGCAATTACCGCAGCAACATTCCAAAGTCTTGATTCATGATAAACAGGAAGTCCTACGACTGCTATTATGTCTTCCGTTTCAAGAGCGATTTTATCCAGCGCTTCTTCCGCTTTTTTTAATAAAGAGTCTTGTTGAAATAAATCTCCGCATGTATAGCCTGTTATTGAAAGTTCGGGAAATAAAATTACAGAGGCATTTTCTTTTTTTGCATTTTTGATTTCAGTAATAATCTGTTTTGTGTTAAATTCTATGTCTGCAATTTTAATTCTGGGAGCGCAAGCGCAAACTCTTATAAAACCGTATTCTGTAATCATATATTCTCCGAAAAAATATCGCTGAAACATTTTGTATAAAAATTTTTCTTTCCTGACAGATTTTCAGCATTACATTCCTATTAATATGAGTATATCAAAATTTTAAGAAAAAATAATATAAATTCATCATAAAATATGTTTAGCCGTGAATCGTATGTTGAATTTTATTTTTAAAATGATAAAATATTACAAAAATATAATTATCTAATTCATAAATTCTTGATAAGATAATAAAAATTCAAAATAACTTTAAAAAGTCGGGGTGTAGCACAGCTGGCTAGTGCGCTCCCTTCGGGTGGGAGAGGTCGCTGGTTCAAATCCAGTCACCCCGATTTTATAAAACTTCAAAAAGCATAACTGCAATAAGAATGTGTTATATATCTTGTCTACAATATGGTGAATCATCTGATGAAGAAAAAATTCTTCAAACCTGTTGATATAAATAAAAAAACAATGGTTGTTTTATGCCCAAAAGGATTGGTTGAAATATAATATGTCTTCAAAAAAACTGTTTATTTTGATTTTAATTGTTTTTTTTGGGGTTTTTTCAGCTTTAGCAGTATTTGAGATTGTGTTGCATGCAATTCCATTGATTTATAAGACTATTCCTGAGAGTAAAAAAACAAAATATATTTATATATTGGGAGAATCATCAGCTTATGGGATCCCTTATAACGGTAAAGTATCATTCGTGCAAATAATCCAATATATCAGCTCAAATAAAATAGATAATCGGAATATAGAAGTTATTAATTTAGCAAGACCCGGATGCAGACTTATTCATCAATATTTTAACTATTATTTATACAGGTATACGCATCCTTTTAGAAGGGGGATAGTTTTGATATATGCCGGTACAAATGATATATCCTATGAATATCCGGATTTAAAATATCCTCTTATGTACAATTTAAATTTAACTAAATTAGCGGACCTGTATATCAACGGTACGTTAAATTTTCAGTATGTTTATGAATCAATAATAAGACTGTCAAAAAAATTTGGAGATGATATATACATATCGACAATAGCCGGGAATTATAGCGGTTTTATGCCTGATAATGTTCATCTTTTCAATAGGAATAAGGGACTTATAAGTATATTGAATAAAATTGATAAATTATTTTTTGATAAAAAATATTATGAAGCTTTGAATCTTTGTAAAAAAAATGTTTATATTTCAGGGAATCAGTATATTTTTTACAGAATTGGTAAAATATATGAAAAACTTGGTAATGTAGAAAAAGCTAATAAGTTTTATATTAAAGCAATAGATGTGCAATATAGTGACCAGTTAAGATATCGCCCTACAACATATCAAAATAGAATAATCAAATTTTTAGCTGTCAAGTATAATGTCGGCTGTTTATATTTATTCTCAAAAATATATAATTCCGGAGAAGTGATAGGGTATAATTTTTTTATTGACAAAATTCATCCTACTTTGAGATTAAATTGGATTATTGCAAAAGGGTTTATGAATTTATTAGCAAAAAAATATGAAATAAAGGAAACGGACAATATATTTGCCGCAGATGACGTAAAAAAGATATTTGGTTTAAAAAAATGGGATATATTTTGTTCATATATACAAGCTTTGGGAGAAATATATATATGTGCATACAGATATGATGTTTTTGATGTTTATTCATATCAACATATTAAAAATTATACTAAGATTATAAAAAGTATGGAATTTATGGATACAGAGAAAACTCAAGAAAAGGAAAATACTATTCAATTTATGGAATTGCTTTTAGAATACATATCTGCGAATAATGGGGACAAATCCAAAGAAAAAATAAATAAAATGTATGGTTATGGCTTAAAGAAAAAATATGTTTATGCACGTGACATAAATTTTCGGATGATGTTAGAAGAAAATAATATAATATAAATTTCAAATATTTTGTCTGCAAAACAACAATTTAAATGCCATTCAGACCAAGGCGTATTATGCTTTAATGTTCGGATATGTAATAAATAAAACGCGCCCAAGAGGATTTGAACCTCTAACCTTTTGATTCGTAGTCAAACGCTCTATCCAGTTGAGCTATGGGCGCATTATGAAAACAATAAATAATTTTAAATGATTTAGTGTTTTTTGTCAATACGGATTATATTCGTTTTTTATCTGTATTTTTGATAAAATAACATCGTAAAGTTAAGTTTCAGAGGTGTTCTTGTGTCTGCTAAAAAATTGGAAAAACAAATATTAATAACGAATAAAAAAGCTTTTCATGATTATCATATCCTTGAAGAATATGAAGCAGGCTTGGTATTATCGGGATATGAGGTAAAATCATTGAGGATGCATAATGTAAGTCTTGTTGATTCTCTTGTAAGGTTTGTTAACGAAGAAGCTTATTTGGATAATGTTTATATAGCGCCTTATTTACAGATTTCAAGCCATGTTCAGGAGTATGACGCTAAGAGAAAAAGAAAACTTCTCCTTCATAAACAGGAAATAGTTAAAATAAATTCAAAAGCAAAAGAAAAAGGATTAACCGTTATCCCTTTGGAAATCTATGTTTCAAAGTACGGCAAAATTAAAGTTTTAATCGGATTGGCAAAAGGTAAAACAACTTATGACAAAAAAGAAATTTTAAAGAAAAAAGATGTAAACAGAGAATTACAAAGACAAGGATATTGATATCGGCGTAAAATAATGACAAATAAACAAATATCAGATCAATTTATTGTTGTTGAAGCTTCGGCCGGTTCTGGGAAAACTCATAATTTAGCAAAAAGGTATATAACTTTACTTTTGGATTTTGATGCGTCGAAAAATAAAAACATTCCTTTTAAAAATATTCTGGCTTTGACATTTGCAAACAAAGCAAGTGTTGAAATGAAAGAAAGAATAATAGAATATCTTAAGAAAATATCATTAAAACAAGATGTGGGCGATTTGTTGAGCGATATTAAACTGCCTAAAGATAAAATATCGCAAAATGCGAACATTGCGATGAATGTTATTATTGAACATTACGATAATTTTAACGTAAAAACAATAGACAGTTTTATTAATTTAATTATAAAAGCCTGCGCTTTAAAAATAGGATTGTCTCCTAATTATCAGATTGAGAAAAATTATAAAGATTATATAGACTTTGCAATAGATTCTTTTTTGGATAACTCTCTTATCAGCAAAAAATTAGAAAAGCTGTTAAATGATTTTTTTGAACAGTATCTCGTTGACGCACACTTATCATGGGATATAAAAGCAAATATATCGCAGGAATTTGTAAAACTTTACGAAGATGTAAAAAAATCTGCAAAACATCTGCAAAACGGCGGCGCGGCGGAATATAAAGAAGTTTTGACTGAATACTCGGGAAAATTTTTTGACTGCTGTTGCAATATGACTAAAATCAAAGAATTTGAAAATATTGATAAACGTCTGGCGGACAATATTCTTAAAATAGCTGGAAATAATAAAAAATATCTTCTTACGAATAAAACGATATCCGCATATTTTAAAAAAGAACAGATTCCTTACCGCGCCAAAATGCGGCAAAATGAACAATTGGATAATTTATTTTTTGAATCCCGTAAAATACTGAAAAATTTTTATGAATTTAAGGCGTTTAATTATTATGAAATTTATATGCAGATGTTTGACCATATCGTTAATGAGTTTGATAAACAGTCGAAAATAGATTCAATAGTTTTTTTACAGGATCTTAACAGAAAAGTGTTGAAAATATTCAATGACGACAGCGATATTGTTCCTGAAATTTATTTTCAGCTTTCAAGTTATTTTAAGGATTTTTTAATAGATGAATTCCAGGATACAAATCAGATACAGTGGAAAACATTGAAATTGATAGTTGAAGAGAATCTGTCGCAGGGCGGATCTTTCTTTTATGTCGGAGACAAGAAACAGGCTATATACGGATTCAGAGGGGGAGATTCACGGATATTTGACCGGCCTTTGCTTGAGTTCGGCAGATATAATCCTAAACGGGTTCATTTAGATACTAATTACAGAAGTTATAAAGCAATTATTGATTTCAATAATTCAGTCTTTTCAAAAGAAAATATCTCAAGATTTTTTGACGAGCTTGTAAAAGATAAAGATGTTGAAGAAATGCCTCAATATTTTCATCCTGTTGCAGATATGTTTGAAACATCCGCGCAGAAATATAGCGCTGATAAAAGTGATTCGGGATATGTTGAAATATCAACAATAGAATATGCAGACGAAGATAAAGAAGAATCAGAATCAAGAATAAAAGAATATTTGTATAAAACGATAGATTCGTTAAAAGAACGGTTTGAATACAAAGATATAACCGTAATATGCAGGGATAACAATGATATAGCAAAAATAGGGCAATGGCTTCTTGAAAAAAATATAGATATAGAATCTTTTCAGACTTTAAATATTATAAACAGCGATATTGTTAAAGAATTATTTTCGGTTTTAAAATTTTTAAATTCTCCAACGGATGAAATATCTTTTGTTTCATTTTTGCTTAGTTCGTTTTTTTTATTTCAGACAAAACTTTCCAAAGAGGATATTCTTAAGTTTATCACAGAAAATTCTTTAAATAAAAACAGAGAAAAAGAACTTTACGTTTTATTCAGGGATAAATATCAGGATATATGGCAGGAATATATAGAGCCGTTTTTTAATACTGTCGGGTTTGTTGCCGTTTATGAACTGCTTGTTTCAATAATATCAAAATATAATTTAATAAATAATTTTCAAGACAGCAGTAATGTGATATTAAGGTTTTTGGAAGTTGTCAGCGTTTTTGAATCGCAGGAACAGGGCTTGCAGAACTTTATAGATTATTTCCAAAATACCGATGAAAGACGGAAAGATGACGATTTTTTTATTAAAGTTCCGTCTTCCGACGCAATAAGAATTATTACTGCGCATAAAGCTAAAGGCTTGCAGTTCAACGTTGTCATAATGCCGTATTTATCCTTGAAATTTTCAGCGCCGGAAAAACCTTTTAATATTCAGGATGACAGGAATATCAAGTTCCTCAA
>JBAYZJ010000081.1:0-5942 GCA_041672565.1 Endomicrobiaceae bacterium | reverse complement strand
TTACTATTAAGAAAAACGGAGTTAATGTAGATCCGTTAAAATTTTTATGGTAATATCTGCCTGAAAATTATTTTGTTAAATTTTCCAATATTAATTCTTTTACTTTATCGGATACTGTCCTTTTTGGAAGAGCAAAAACTGTTTTTATTATAAGGTCGTCGGTTAATTCTTTTGCTTTAATAAGTTTTGTGTATTTGTTTGCATTTGAAGTATTAAGATTGCTTATGTCGGTAGAATCCGTAAATACGACGAACGTTTGTATAAAAGGCCTGAATTTTTCGTTTCTTTCCGTGAAATTGTTTTCTCTTAATATTTTTTCAATTCTTTTGCTTACTTGTTTAAACTGGTTGTCTGCCTGTTCGAAAAGATTTCTTCTTTTTTCAGAAAGAGTTTCTTTTCCGTTGACGCTTACTTTCATCGATTCGTTTACGCTTCCCGATAAAGAAGCATTCGGAAAATATTTTGTTTCAAAAACAAGGATTGTGAACGGTAAAGGAGGACACGTAAAAGCTATGGCGTCTATTTCCTGACCGTTTATTATCACATTTTGTTTAGGGGCGTATTTTGAAGTTTGCATTATCGCTTTATTCATTTTTGTCAGTTTATTGTAGATTTCCTGCTCAAACATTCTTCCGGCGCCGGAAGAAGCGGAATTGTTTTCCTCATCAAGGATTGCGGTTAAAACCGTGTTTTGCGACTGCAAATCTTTTATCTTTTCTCCGAGAACGTCTTTATTGGCCAAAGCCTTTTTAACTTTTACGATAAGTTCGGTTTCCGTAACCGGTTTGGACATAAAATCAAAAATCAAATCTCCCGCTAAATCAGTAACCGACTCACCGTAAGTTTTTTCCATCGCCGTTAAAAGAATTACCTGTAAAAGAGGGGCGGTGTTTTTTATGTAAGGGAGGATGTCAATTCCCGTTTCGCCTATGCCGAAATGAATATCAAGAATCAAAAGGTCCAGTAAATTCGGATTGTTGAGAATAAATTTTTTAAGTTCAATAGTATTTGAAAACTGTTTTATTTCAACATTTTTAAAATGTTTTAGAATTGTTCTTTCCAATGCATTCCTGATACTTCCGTCATCATCGGTTAACGCAATAAATTTTTTTGTTTTTGAATCGGCGTTCATTATTTCTCCTTAAATGCGTTTTTTATATAACGGCAGAATAATAGATGTCTGTAATCCCCGTCCGTGTTTTTCGCTGACCGTGTTTTTCGCTTTTATAAATCCGTTTGAAATTCCGACGAAATAAGCGCTGTGTATGGTTCCTTCGCCGAGTCTTTGTCCTTTTGAACTTTGAATCTGCTGTTTGTAAATTTTTGGCAAAAGGCTGTCTTCAATTCCGCCGGCATTATCGGTTATCGTGATTATAAAATTTTTTTCCGAATTATTCACGGCTAGTTCTATGATAAGACTTGCCTTGAAATTATCGTCAATAAGAGATTTTTGTAAAGCAAAAATTGAATTGTCTATGATATTTTTTACGGCTACAAAAATCAATCTGTTTGTGTAGCAGTACAAATATTCTTTTGGTTTTCCTGACGTTTTAAAATCAATTTTTATGTAAGGTTTTAATTTATCGTTGTAAAAACTAATCTGTTCTTTTATATTGGTTTCGATATATTTCAAATCGGTTTTATTTAATTTGCCTTCGCTTAACTCTTCAATATGTTCTCTCGTATTTTTTTGGTTTTCCAAAATTGCTTCTTTGTAAGGTTTTACTATTTTTCCGTATATTTCATACATTAAATCATCAAAGCCGGTTTTTGTCTTTTCAAGCTGGTTTACCAAATCATGTCTGCTGCTTTTTAGAAGTTCTATAGTATCCTGAGACCAATTAAGTTCAAGAATTTGCAGCTTCTGTCTCTGCGTGTCAAAAGAATCTGAAATTTCCGATATCGTTTCTTTTTTGATCAATTCATTTTCCATCGTTATGGTGCGCGTTAAATTATTGTTGTATTTGTCTATCAATATGAATGTTATTAACAGAATAATCAGCCATAAGGAATTGCTTATATTTGCAGGCATTATAGACATCATATGATAATATCTTATCGGACTTATTCCCGTAATTTGTACTATAAAAGCGATATATAAGGTTACTATAAAAATAGAAATTATAAACAAAGCTAATATAAATCTCGTAATATCTGTTTCATATTCTTTTTTATTTAAGATACTCCTTTTTAAATAAAGAAGATTATTCGCCATTTCCACTTTTTGCGACGGAAGAATTATTTTTAAAAATAAAATCAATATGATAATTATAAGAGGGATGGTTATCATTTCAAGAAATAAAAAATCCTGAAAAGTTCTGGTTGACATTTGCGATATTATGTTGTTTAAAACGCTTGTCGAAACGGATTTTACTTTGGTAATATAAAGATATCCGAGCAAAATGAATAAAACAAATTCTATTCTGGTAATATTGCTCATAAATATATTAAACCATGTAATTTGTTTTTTTCTTAAATTTTGTTCGTAATGCTCCGTAAACATTGTTGTATTGTACTTTAATATCGTCAGGCAGATTACGCTTCCTATAAACACGGTTAATATCATATTCGGTATTTCAATAAAAGTTTCAGATATATAGTTGGCGGCAAGAGCAGATATGCCGGTGCTATCTATTGAAAATATATTTCTGAACAGTTCTGTAAAATATATTGAATAAGGCTGTTTAAATATCGCATCCTGAAAAATTACATTTTTTATAACCGATGAAGATATTGAAACGACAAGACCTGTCGCGATACCTGTAAATAATATAAATCTGCCGGCTGTAAATACGGTCTGTTTTAAACTGTCGTTTGTTTTTGATTTTGTATTGAATATTTTAAGATTTCCCGATTCGGCAAGCCATCCCCAGAAAAAAGCTCCCGTCATATGTATAAGAGCGACATAAATAAAGTGAGGAGAGGTTATGTTTGATAAAACTATCGGAGTCGTAATCGCCACAAGTATTGCCCATATGCTGCCGAGAGTCATTGCAATTACAAAAGTTCCGACCATATCAAACGTAAGGAATCTGTAACTGTTTTCATATACAAAACTGTGTCCGGCCCAATTTAACAATACGCAAAAACAAGCTGTAATAAAATTGAATCTTTTTTCATAGAGGATTTTATACAATTTTGAAAATGTATATTGAAAGTTCATATTAATATGATAGGAATAAAAAGAATTTTTTTCAAGCATACTTTAATTTGACTTAAAACGCTTAAAATTATTATAATCTTGTTTAAGTTCGTTTTAAGAATTAGCGTTTCTTTTTTTTTGGAGGAGTAATGGCTGACATAGTTTTAAAAAACGTTTATAAGAGTTTTGGCGATATTAAAATTGTAAAAGATTTTAATTTGGAAATACCGGATAAAGAATTTTGTATTTTGGTAGGTCCTTCAGGATGCGGGAAGACTACTACTTTAAGAATGGTTGCCGGTCTTGAAGAAATAACATCCGGAGATATATTTATAGACGGCGTCAGAGTAAACGACACTCCTCCTAAAGACAGAGATATTGCTATGGTTTTTCAAAATTATGCGTTATATCCTCATATGACCGTTTATGAAAATATGGCTTTTGCGCTTAAGCTCAAAGGTTATGATAAAAAAGAAATAGAAAAAAGAGTAAAAGAGGCGGCTGAAATTTTGGGAATAGGGCATCTTTTTGACAGAAAGCCTAAACAGCTCAGCGGCGGGCAGAGACAGAGAGTTGCCGTCGGAAGAGCTATTGTCAGAAAGCCTAAAGTCTTCTTGTTTGACGAACCTCTTTCAAACCTTGACGCTAAATTAAGGGTTCAGATGAGAGCCGAGCTTAAAAAACTTCATGAAAGACTGCAAAGCACAATGATATATGTAACTCATGATCAGACTGAAGCTATGACTATGGGCGACAGAATTTGCGTAATGAAAGACGGAATAATTCAGCAGGTTGCCGGTCCGTTGGAACTTTACGATAAACCTGCAAATAAATTTGTAGCAGGTTTTATAGGAAATCCTCCTATGAATTTTTTTGACGTTGACGTTACAATTTCAGGGGAAGATGTTATTTTGAGGGAAGGGTCTTTTGATATCAGAGTTCCTGATTTTATGAAAGAAAAACTCAAACAATATAATAACCAGAAAATAGTTATGGGAGTAAGACCTGAAGATATTTATGATAAATTGTTTGCAAATTTAACTCATAAAGATGTTTGCAGCTTCAGCGCAACCGTTGAAATTGTTGAACCTTTGGGCAGTGAAATTTATTTGCATTTCACAACAGGTAAAAATATAATGGTCGCTAAAGTTGACGCCAATAATAAAGCAAAATCAAATCAGGTTATAGAAGTTATTTTTGATTTGAAGAAAGTTCATTTGTTTGAAGTTGAAAGCGGCGCGACGATAATATAGCATCAGTTGAAAAAAAAATAAAAATTTGTTAGAATACAAATCTATGAATGAAATAATTATAATTTGTATTGTGTTGTTGACGGTGTCAGTTATAATGACGGCTGTTTATTTTATTATAACTTTGATACAGATTGCCAAGACTGCAAAAAAAGCAGAGGAAGTTTTATCGAAGATGGATCTAGAAATGGATAAAATAGAAATTATGTCCGATGCGGTTACTAAAATGTTTAATTTTATCCCCGGCTCATTGATAAATATTGCTGCGTCAGTGGTGTCATTGTTCTTTAAAAATAAAAGATAGAGAGGTGTTTTCTATGGATAACAAAGATACATTTATTGCTTTTTTATTGGGAGCTACGGTAGGTCTTGCATTAGGTGTTTTATATGCTCCTAAATCCGGCAAAGAAACAAGAGACCAGTTAAAAAATCTAAGTGAAGATTTTGCGGAAAAAGGTAAAGAATTTGTCAAAGAAGGAAAGAGCAGAATTTCTGAAGTTATAGAAAAAAACAAATCTTCTTTTTCAAAACATCCTAAACAGGCAAAACAAAATCCCGATATTATTCAAGAAGACGTTACAGAATAACAATTTTGTGCTGAGGTAGCTCAGTTGGTAGAGCACAGGTCTGAAAAACCTGGTGTCGACAGTTCAATCCTGTCCCTCAGCACTTTTATAAGAGTTATGTTTGTTTTTTAGTCCCATAAATATATGGGGCTTTTTTTATGAGAATAAAAATTGTAAATAATCTTGTTTTATTGCAGATATTATTGAACTGATTAACTTTATATATATTTTTTGCTATAATTAAAAATATATATTTTATTGTATTCGGAGGATAGTATGAAAAAAATGCAGATTTTGCTTTTTATTTGCTTGTTTTCAGTTCCTTTTTTTTGCAAAACGGTATTCTCAGCATCTTCCGGTAACGCAGTTTTAAATAAAAACAAAACAGTCAAAAATTCAAACAATATTAAAACGAATAAAAATCTGCTGTTGGCTTTGGATGCCGCCGGCAAAGGTGATTTAAAAACAGTAAAGTATTTAATAGAACAGCAAAATGTTGACGTTAACGCAGTTTCAGGCGACGGTATAACCATATTGATGAAAGCCTGCTGTAATACTAATACTGATCTTGTTGAATATTTACTTGATAACGATGCAAATTTCTTTTTAAAAGATAAATTCGGATATACGGCTTTGATGTATGCAATAGAAAAGAGCGATTTGATAACAGTAACTTATTTATTTGACGAACATTATTCGGACATTCAACAACAGATTGATAATCAAATGAAGTTCTTTTTGTTAGCATTGAAAAATCCTGATTCGCGCATAATTCAGTATCTTATTGATGTGCAGCAGTTTGATTCGTCTCAAGTTACAGATAAAGGTGAAACGCTTCTTATGCTTGCCGCCGCTACAGGAAATATGGATACCGTCAAGTATCTTTTAAATGATGCCGGACTTGATGAAAATCAAAAAGACAATAACGGCGATACCGTGCTTATGTATGCTGTAAAAAGTAAAAACTTAGATCTTGTTCAATAC
>JBAYZJ010000080.1:0-5953 GCA_041672565.1 Endomicrobiaceae bacterium | reverse complement strand
CCGTCATTATCGGATAAATTTGACAAAGTAAAATTAGTGCCGTTAGTATCAAAATTTAAATTTCCTGATCCGCTCTTTTCTATTACAGAATCCGCTCCTGACAAAAAATTAAACGCATTAATATTAACCGTTGTAGTAGCATCCGTAACAAAATCTATACCTTTTGCGACGGATATTTGGTTATTTAATGTAGACGTTGACAAAACAGTATTGCTTGAAGTAACTAACTGGGAAAGAGTTGCAGTTGAAGTACTGTTAAAGTTTACAGTTGCAGAGGAAATATTAGACTGGTTAAATATTTGCAGATATCCCGCATTTATATCTATAGCATTTTGAACCCCTGCTCCTTCTTCCATGCTCAAATATGCAGAGTCACTGTTTAAAGAAAAATATGAATCAAGAACTACATTTTCATCTAAATTAAATCCGCCTTCTTCAACTGTAAACGAAGAAACATTTACCTTTCTTGTAGTTGAAGAACTCTTTGCAATTTCCAAAAGCCCTAGACCTGTTTTTATAAATTCAGCCTCATTGCCTGCCGTTGTATTATATCTTATAAGATCTCCGTATAAAGACATTGACTGATTTTCATATACGTTAAATATTGCTCCTTTATCTATATGTATATTATTAAGCAATTCAATGGTGCCTACCGTAGAACTTGACACTCCCAAAGAAGCGTATGTGGAAGAGCTTCCTCTTACTCCCGAATCAAACATAATTTTACCGGTTCCTAGTGAACTTGCATTTGTCATCAATATACCGCCCTGCGATATGTAAGTTCCCTGGGTATATGTATTAGTTCCTGAAAGAGTTAAAGTCCCGCTCCCCGTCTTTTTAACATACATTTCTCCGTTCAACGACCCTGAATATTCACCATCGGAACTTTGGTTAATTGACAAAGTTAAATTTGCAAATTCTTTTTCTGCGTCATCTTCTGTAATATTATCGGCCGTAATTGATTGTGAAGCTAAACTGTCAGAGTTAACTTCCATAACATTGTTTGCTCCCATGAAAGCGATAAGAAAATCATTAACGGTATTTGAACCTGTCAAAGACAGATTAGTCGTTCCTGCCAAAGAAAAAATTATTTCTTCACCGCTTATGTCTCCCGAAAGATCATAATCATGTGAAGACAATAAAGAAATTATACCTTTTTGAGATGTAATATCATTTATATATACTTCATCTCCGCCGGATGTAACACTGCCTAAACACAAAGTTCCTGATGAACCCAAATATAAAGATCCTGTACCCAAGTTTTGCTGTTCATATACCTTCAATGTCCCTTCATTTATATTCCATGCATAACCTGTGTTTGTGCCTGTTAATCCGGTAGAGTCTCCTAAAAGAGTCAATATTCCGGTACCTGATTTAACCGCAGTTCCATTTCCTGTAATATCGCCGTATAAAAAAACTTCATCACTCAAAACGTTAAAAACAGCGCTGTTTGAGTTAACTTGGAAATTGTTTGAAAATTCGGCATAATCATAAGTAGGTTTACCTACAGAAATATCCTCTATTGTATCAACAAGAGTCGTTGTTCCCGTTACACCTCTACCCGAAACTGTTTCGGATTCTTTTGCTATCGGCAATGTTCCGTTCAGTTTTGCAGAAGAAGATGCCGTACCCTGAAACGTCAAAACAGTATCAGATATTCCTTCTCCAAAAACGATATCTCCCGAAAAAGTATCAACAGTATCCAAAAGATTTCTATTTACAGTACCATTATATGTTGTACAATCGTTATAACCGGAATCATATCTCATATTTGAAGTGCTTTCATCAACCAAAGCAATAATGTCTTTTCCGTCTTCATCTTTTCCTACAATACCGTATTCCAAAGAGACGTCCTGTGTAGATGTAATCAAGCTGTATTGATTTCTCAGCGACAATTCGCTTCCGGAATTAAGAGTAAGAGTTCCCGTATCAGCTATTGAAAGAGTTGCGATAACTTCATCATTTCTATATTGATATACCGTATCTTCTTGAGAATTTGTAACAGAATAAGAAGATACCGGCACTGTTGTTGTGTCATACATGATACCTTCCGAATATGTTGTTGTAGTATTCGAACTGGTATACACATACTGCCATTGACTGTCAAGAACAACTTTTGTTCCTGCTCCGATTGTTATATTATCATAAACTTGCTGGTCATCATAAGTGTTATTGCCTTCAAAACCGTATTTTACAATTTTGCCGTCTTCAATTTCTAAATCAGCGGCGAAAGCATTTAATGATATACAAAAAGTAAAAAAGAGCACTAACAACAAAAGTTGTTAAAATTTCATTACTCCTCCAATTTATATTATAATTATAAATAAAACTTATACATATTTAAGAATATTTTAGTTTATAAAATCATTTATTGTCAATAAAATAAAACTTTAAAGATCTGAAAATTTTATTACGGAAATATTATTTCTCTGGCAATACTCTTTTAAAACTATATCACAACATGCGCCAAGTTCAACTTCTCTCCAAATTTCTCCATATCCGGGATGCGTCATAAGTTCGGAAATATCAAATGTTTCATCTACATTTCCATAATACCAACCTTCAATAAAATGATTAGGAAATCTAATTTTATTTAGCCGCAGAAACTCTTTCATTTCATGCGCGACATATTGATCATTATAGAATTTATTAAAGAACCTTACGGCATATATTTGATATTCTTTACATATTTCAACCAAAATCTGAAGAACTTCTTTATATAAATGCGTATGATGATGACTGTCAAAATGATCTGCGGTTATTCCGGCAGACAACAATTTATCCAACTGCTGTCTTATTTCAGATTTTATTATATTCTTATCCGCAGGTTTACCGTTAATCCACCCTTTTGAAACGCCCGCATTGTGGTCAATGTTAAAAAACTTATCTAAATCAATATGCAGTCCTACAGCCAGCGCCGGATTTTCTTTTGCTAAAATAACTGCTTCGTCAAAAGCACCTCTGTTAACAAGCATTGACGTACTTTTAACTATTCCGTTTTTATGCGCGTAAACTATCGCTCTGTTTATTGCCGGTCTATAGCCAAAATCATCAGCATTAATTATAAGTTTTTTCATTTTATAATTATAATATATTTTTTGCTATTAACATCTCCGCTATTTCCACTGCGTTAAGAGCTGCGCCCTTTAACAAATTATCCGACACTACCCAAAAAGTTAATCCGTTTTTACAAGAGATATCGCTTCTTATTCTGCCTACAAAAGTTCTTTGAAGATTCTGAGCCTGTATAGGCATAGGGTATATCCCTTTTTCCGTATCATCCATAACTTCTATGCCCTTTGCTTTTGATAAAAGTTCTTTGGCTTTTTGAGGAGTTATTTCTTTTTCAGTTTCAATCCATACAGATTCACTGTGAGCCCTGAAGACAGGAACTCTTACGCATGTAGCGCTTACTAATATCGAGTTGTCTCCAAGAATTTTTTTAGTCTCATTTGTCATTTTCATTTCTTCTTTAGTATACCCGTTAGCATCAAAAACATCTATTTGAGGAATCAAATTAAACGCTATCTGATAAGGGAATTTGACCGGCTCAGGCATTTTCCCGCCATTGCCGTAAGCCTTTGATTGAGCATCTAAATCCGCAAGTCCTTTTGACCCTGCGCCTGAAACAGACTGATATGTCGAAACTACAACTCTTTTTATTTTTGCATAATCATGCAAAGGCTTCAATGCAACCACCATTTGGATGGTAGAACAATTAGGATTTGCTATAATTTTTTTGTCTTTTGATAAATCGTCAGGATTAACTTCAGGAACAACCAACGGGCAATTATCGTCCATTCTCCATGCGCTTGAGTTATCTATTACAAAGCAGCCGTCTTTTGCAAATGACGGAGAAAAATCTTTTGAAGTCTGACCGCCGGCGCTGAACAACGCGATATCCATTCCTTTACCGCTGTCATGCGTTAAAAGTTCAACAGGGATATCCTGTCCTTTAAATTTGAGTGTTTTGCCGACAGATCTTGACGAAGCTAAAAATTTTACTGATTCAACGGGGAAATTTCTTTCCTCAAGCATTTTTATCATTTCATTTCCGACAACTCCGGTAGCGCCTGCAACCGCAACTTTATACTTTTTCATTTCTATACTGCTCCTTCTATATTCTCTTCTTAATTTATATAATTATATTTTTTACATTGATGATAAGCAGAAATCATACTCTGCAACAAATATCCGTCCGCATAAATTACAAATTGTCGGCAATAAGATCTCCTAACTGCGATGTTCCCATTCCCATCTTTCCGGCCGCCAAGCTTTTAATTTTACCGCTTGACAAAGCCTTAACGACAGAATCTTCTATCATTTTAGCTTCGGCAGATAATCCGAGAGTATCAAGCATCATTGAACCCGCCATTATAGCCGCCAAAGGATTTATAACATTCTGTCCTGTATATTTCGGAGCAGAACCGCCCATAGGCTCAAACATTGAAACGCCTTCAGGGTTTATATTCCCGCCGGAAGCGATACCCATACCGCCTTGAATCATTGCGGCCAAATCGGTAATAATATCGCCGAAAAGATTATCAGTTACTATAACATCAAACCATTCAGGATTCTTTATCATCCACATACATATTGCATCGACATGAGCATAATCGAGCTTTATATCCGGGTATTGTTTTGCTCCCATTTCTCTGAAAGCTCTTTCCCATAAATCAAACGCATATGTCAAGACATTTGTCTTTCCGCATAAAGTAAGCTTGTTGTCTTTATTTCTTTTTTTAGTAATTTCAAAAGCGTATTTTAAGCATCTGTCAACGCCGAATCTCGTGTTAACTGATTCTTGAACAGCGACTTCATTCGGAGTATTTTTTCTGACGTTGCCGCCTGCTCCGACGTATAAACCTTCGGTATTCTCTCTTACTACGACAAAATCTATATGTTCAGGACCTTTGTCTTTTAAAGGACAGTCAACATTAGGATAAAGTTTAACCGGTCTTAAATTTATATACTGGTCAAGCTCAAATCTGAGTCTCAATAAAATACCTTTTTCAAGAATGCCGGGTTTTACTTCGGGATGTCCGATTGCGCCTAAATACATAGCATCGAATTTTTTAAATTCTTCAACGCATGAATCAGGTAAAATTTCTCCCGTTTTTTTATATCTTTCTCCGCCCAAATCATAATTTACAAATTCAAAATTTACATTTGTTTTTTTTGCTGCAGCTTTAATAACTTTCACACCTTCACTTAAAACTTCAGGACCTGTTCCGTCGCCAGGCAAAAGAGCTATTTTATATATTTTGCTCATTATTTTCCCCCTTTTATATAAGACAACAATCCGCCTGCTTTAATTAATTTCTGCATAAAATCAGGAAAAGGTTGCGCTTTATAAATCTGTTTTTTTGTAATATTTTTTATTTCGCCTTTAACTAAATCTATTTCAAGACGGTCGCCGCTGTCTATAGAATCAACTGCTTCCGCAGATTCAAGTATAGGAAGTCCTATGTTAATGGAATTTCTAAAAAATATTCTTGCGAATGACTTTGCAATTATAGCCGAAACTCCGGCGGCTTTTATGGAAATAGGAGCATGCTCTCTTGATGACCCGCACCCGAAATTAGTATCGGCAACAATAATATCGCCTTTCTTAACTTTTTTTACAAAATCTTTATCAATATCTTCCATACAATATTTTGCAAGAACTGAAGGATCTATGGTATTTAAATATCTTGCCGGGATAATTTCATCGGTATTAACATTCGCCCCGTATTTGTGAACATACCCTTTTAATTTCATTTTGTTTTCCATTTTTATATTCCCCGTTATTTAATTTCGTCAGGATCAGCGACATATCCTTTTATTGCGGATGTCGCCGCAACGGCAGGACTTGCCAAAAAAACTTCAGACTGGACATGTCCCATTCTTCCTACAAAATTTCTGTTTGTAGTAGCTACGCATCTTTCTCCTGCGGCAAGTATTCCCATGTGTC
>JBAYZJ010000079.1:0-6415 GCA_041672565.1 Endomicrobiaceae bacterium | reverse complement strand
TATTCAATTTGACCATATACGTTATATAGATTCTACAGATGCATTAAATATGGAATCAATTCCGAAAAACATGCTTGTTATCGGCGGCGGCGCGATAGGTATTGAACTAAGTTCGATTTTTGCTTCTTTTGGGTGTGATGTTACTTTGAGAGAATTTTTTCCTCAGCTTTTGCCGTCTGAAGATTCCGAACTTTCCGGAGAAATTTTAAAAAATTTGTTAAGACAGGGTGTCAAAGTTGAAGTTTCTTGTGAAAATTCTCTCAAAGATGAAGACAAATTTGAAAAAGTCTTAATAGCTGCAGGAAGACAATCTTCTGTTGAAGAACTTAGTATTTCTAACATAAGTTTAGAAACGGATAAAAGAAATTTCATATTGTCTGATAAATATTCTACTAACATTGACAATATTTTTGCGGTAGGAGATGTCAGTGGAAAATCTTTTTTGGCGTATACTGCCGGACAAGACGGTATAAATGTCGCTGAAAAGATTGTAAATAAAAAAGACATCGTGTCTGATGAACCGATACCTAAGGTTGTTTTTTCTTTTCCTCCTGCAGCATCTGTAAAAGATATTAAATTTGATGATTATAAAAATATTTTATATGGGAAGTTTCAGTTTTCTGCAAATGCCAGAGCTCAGATTGAGTTTGAAAGAACCGGCTGGGTAAAAGTTGCAGTTGATAAAGACAGCGAAAAAATTTTAGGAGTATGGATTATAGGTAATAATGCCGATGAATTGATTAATACGGCATCGGTTATGATAAAAGCGAATGTGAAAGTTCCCGACCTCTCTAAAAATATTTTCTTTCATCCCGGTCTTTCAGAGACGATTTTAGGTGCATGTGAACAAGCTTTACAAAAATGTCCTGATTTGCCTAAAATTATTTAAATTTGAAAAAATGAAAATAAAAGGAATTAAAAATGTTAAAAGAAACTTTTTTAAACAAAAAACATAAAGAATCTGGCGCTAAATTTACCGAATTCGGCGGATGGGATATGCCTGTGCTATATACATCAAT
Source organism: Endomicrobiaceae bacterium (assembly GCA_041672565.1). GTDB lineage: Bacteria > Elusimicrobiota > Endomicrobiia > Endomicrobiales > Endomicrobiaceae > Praeruminimicrobium. The sequence continues at coordinate 5,396 of JBAYZJ010000079.1, read as the reverse complement.
TATAGAAGAGCATAATGCCGTAAGAACTTCAGCGGGAATTTTTGATACTTCTCATATGGGAACTTTTATAATTAACGGCTCAACCGCCGCCAAATTTTTGGATTATGTCACAATATCAGATATGTCAGGTTTACCTTTGCACAAAGCCAGGTATTCAATGCTTTTGAATAAAGCCGGCGGAATAAAGGATGATATTATAGTTTACAGATTTGAAGATTACTATATGATGGTGGTCAATGCAGGCAATCTTGAAAAAGATTTTAAATGGCTGAATGAAAATTTAATTGATAATGTTGAGATTAAAAATATAAGTTCTGAAATTTCTCTTATTGCGCTGCAAGGCCCTAAATCTGTTGAAATTATACCTAATATTGTTGAAGAAAATGTTATACCTATGAAATATTTTACTTGTAAAAATGTTAAATTTAAAGGGCTTGATTCTAAATTTTCAAAGGTTGCGAGAACAGGTTATACCGGTGAAGACGGTTTTGAAATTTTTGTTTCAAATAATTGTGCAGAAAATATTTGGTCTAAGATGATTGAGCTCGGAGCAAAACCTTGCGGATTGGGATGCAGGGATACTCTAAGGCTTGAAGCGTGTATGCCTTTGCACGGACATGAAATTTCAGAAGAAATTAATCCGATAGATGCAGGTTTTGAAAAAACCGTATTTTGGCAAAAAGAGTTCATAGGTAAATCAGCATTAGAAGACATCAAAAACAATCCGTCAAAAAAAATAATAGCTTTTATATGTGAAAATTCAATAGCGAGAAACGGTTCGGATCTTTTTATTAATGACCAAAAGATAGGATATGTTACAAGCGGAACTTTTTCTCCGACATTTAAAAAAGCTATAGGTCTTGCTTTGGTTGATTACGGTGTTAATGAATCTGATGAAATAAAAGTAAAAGTCCATAACAATTTAAGAAATATCAAAGTCGTTCCAAAACCGTTTTACAAAAGAAACAAATGAAAAAGACATCACTGATTTTAATTTTTTTATTTGCCTGTTTCAATTTTTTGTTTGCCGAACAATTAGTTGAAATATCTGTTGAAATTACCGAAATCAATAATAACAAGGCAAAAGATTACGGAATTAAGTGGGTTGATGAAATTTCTGCCGGCGAATTATTTATTGAAAACGCCGATGGTGTCACTTCTTTTCCTGCATTGCTTGATTTTAAAGATTGGGTAAGATATACTCCTTTAAGCGCTAAATTAAAGTTGTTGCAGGAGAATGGTTCTGCACAGGTTTTGTCAAATCCTAAAATCGTTACAAAATCAGGTTCAAAAGCAAGATTTTTGGTCGGCGGAGAGTTTCCTATTTCTGTTTCGGGAGTTTCAGGAGGTACGGTTGAGTGGAAAGAATACGGTATTATAACTGAAATTTTACCGAAAATTTTGCCGGATAACAGAATAGATATTGCAATTGAAGCGGAACTTTCGAGATTAGACTGGTCAAATGCAGTTCAAGGGTTTCCAAACATTGCCAAAAGGCAAGCAAAATCAAATGTCATAGTAAAAGACCAGCAAACCGTAGTAATAGCCGGATTAATAGAAAATTATAAAGATAAAAACACTTCGGGGCTGCCGCTGCTGTCTGATATTCCTGTCTTGGGCGTTTTGTTTAAAAAGACAAAAACAGTTGAAAACAAAACAAATGTTTTAATATTTGTTACGCCAAAAATTATAGAACAATGAAAAATATTGCAAAGAAATTAAAAAGTAATTTTGCGCAGTCGACAACCGAATATATTTTATTTATAACTGTAATATTTATTGCAAGTTGCGGAATGATTAAACTTTTTTCTTTGGTTTGGAAATATAAATTCAATCTTATTTCACTTTCCGTAGGAACATTTAATGCGATTTTTTAAAATAGTTTACGGAAATTGCGGGCAGTCTTTATTAGAGGGGCTTATAATAAGCTTGCTTATAACTATTTTTATGTTCGGAGCAATTCAAGTTTGTATTATGTGCGTTGATGATATGTTTGTAAATTTTGCGGCTTTCAGAGCAACCAGAAAAATTTCTGTAACTAAAAGGAAGCAGATAAATAACACGGCTAAACAATCCGTATCAAAAATATTATCAATATATTCTTTAAATTCAAACAGTATTAGAGATTATAAAACTACCCACTGGGATGAAGAAGTATTGGGGAATAAAATTAAAGATCATCATAACAGCAGTATAAATAAACATAATGTCAAAATAGGGTATGATGTAAAGATAATGTTTGGCAGGCTTTTTAATGCATCGTCATACAGACATCAGTCGGCAAGAGCAAGAATGATAAAATCTCCTGATGAAGAATATTACAATAGGGCATATCCTGATGCAAAAGAGTTTCCGTTGTTTAAATAGATTTTATTTCTGTAAGAAAGGACAGGTTTTACCGTATTTTCTTATTTTATCCGTGATTTTGCTGTTAAGCTGGGCTATGATGGTTAATATTGCTAAGCTGCTAAGAGACAGAATGATGTTGCAGAACTCTGTTGATAATGCCGTTTTATCTGTTGCAACTTTACAGGCAAGAACATTGAATTTGCTTGGAGCAGGAAATCATCTTATTGCGACAATTTTGTCTACGGCGTCTTATCCTAAAATCGCAATGTTCCCTGCGTTTTCCGCTGATAAAATCGGCGGATCAATGATACCCGGTCCTTTTTGTGATTATAAATGCAGCGGTTCTTCCGGGTTTAAAATGACTGAAAGCTATACGGGTGTTCTGAGAATGAAAAAAACCATCAATAAAATACAAAAATTTCAGGATTATGTTATAGATATGTATATGCTTAATCTGGTTAGAGTTGTTAAAGAAATATCGGATGAGGATGATATTATTACTGTTATACCTTCAAGATTTGCAAAAAATTTCACTTCTTTAACTAAAACAATTACGGATCCGGAAATTCTATTGGGTATTAAAAGAAATAAAAAAGGGATAACTTATTACAAAACTATAAATTATTGCGGTGATTTTCACGGAAAACATTATCATCTTCTTAATGCTAAGCAATATACTAAAGATAAAGTTTCATGGTATGTACAGGATAAAAATTTTTATGACAAAAAAATAATCGCGTTTGGCGTAAAAGTTTCATCCGGCAATACAAAAAAAGGGTATCCTTTGTTTGCGGAAATGATTGGAATTAATTATCCTTCATTGTATGCTGTCAGCGCAGCGGGTGTATATAACACAAAAGGAGCAATGTTTCCTTCTGCTGAAAACTGCGAAACAGGCTTATCTTATTTTACGGCAGCGCTTTTGTCTCCTATGATAATAAAACAATTAAAAGTTTTTTATGATGTGAGTGAAGTCTTAAGTATGATTCCTGCAGTTGGTACTGTTTTAGGTGGAGCAGTTTTGGCATCAGGCGGTATTTATGCCGCCGCATCTGTAGAGAAAATTATTTCAGAACCGGATAATAAAAATACTCCTATTTATCAATATAATCATTCCGAATTAGGCGGATGGGATGCTCATCTTGTGCCTGTTTCAAATATAGAATAAAAATGTATTGATAGAATTTGTTTCTTTTTATATAATCTAAAAAACAGTTAATTAGGGGGTAAAATGTCAGAATTAAACATTACGGAACAAAACTTTGAGCAGGAAGTCTTAAAATCAGCTATACCTGTCTTGATCGATTTTTGGGCGCCTTGGTGCGGTCCTTGTAAAATGTTGTCTCCTGTGATTGCAGAATTGGCAAAAGATTATGAAGGCAAAGTAAAAGTATGCAAAGTTAACACAGATGACAATATGGCCTTGTCTTCACAATTCCAAATTACTTCCATACCGTGTTTGATTCTTTTTAAAAACGGAAAACCTGTTCATAAAATTATCGGATTCAGACCTAAGAGTGACATACAAAAGGAGATAGATAATGCTATTTAAAAAGGTATTTCTGTTTTTAGCTTTATGTTTTTCTTTTACGACTTTTTCATTTGCGGCTTCAGCACCGGATTTTACATTACAGGATTTAAACGGACAAAAAGTCTCATTGTCAGATTTTAAAGGCAAGGTTGTTTTTATAGATTTTTGGGCTTCATGGTGTCCTCCTTGCAGACAGTCGATTCCTGCCGTTGAAAAACTATACGATGAATATAAAAACAATGAGAATGTTGTTATTTTGGGTATCAATTTGAATGAAGATAAATCGTCAGTTTCAAAATTTATAGAAAAACAAAAGATGAACTATAAAGTTCTTTTAAGCGATAAAAAAGTTATATCTAATTATAAAATAAGCGGTATACCTGCATTCTTTTTGATAGATCAAAAAGGTGATATGTATAATAAATATGTCGGATATTCTCCTGACAGTGAGAAATTTTGGAATGATGATATAAAAAAATTAATAAAATAAGGAAGAGATATTTTTATGACATATGACGTAATTGTAATAGGCGGCGGTCCTGCGGGGTTATCTGCCGCAATATATTCTTCCAGATCAAGATTAAAAACTTTGCTTATCGAAAAAGCAGGTTGCGGCGGGCAGATAGCAATTACGGATAATCTTGAAAATTATCCTGGTTTTGAAGAAGGTATAAACGGGTTTGATATCGCCGTTAAAATGGAAAAACAAGCGAGAAATTTCGGAGCTGAAATTGTTTACGGAGAAGTTCTCTCTTTAGAAACGGATGAAAAAATTAAGAAAGTTATAATGTCCGAACAAACTTATGTTGCGAAAACAATTATTATTGCAAGCGGAGCCGGTTTTAAAAAATTAAAAGTGAAAGGGGAAAACGAGTTTATAGGAAGAGGCGTCTCTTATTGCGCAACTTGCGACGGTCCTTTTTTCAGAAATAAAGAAATTGCCGTTGTAGGCGGCGGTAATTCGGCTTTGCAGGAAGCCTTATATTTAACAAGATTTGCGAATAAAGTAAACTTGATACATAGAAGAGATGAGTTTAGAGCAGTTAAAATTTTACAGGAAAGGGTTTTAAAAGAATCTAAAATAAATGTAATTTTAAATGCTACAGTTGAAGAAATATCAGGCTCTGAAAATATAGAAAAAATAAAGCTTAAAAATGTAAAGTCGGAACAGATTACAGAATTAAATGTGAACGGCGTTTTTATTTTTGTAGGCTGGAATCCTAATACAAAATTTTTGTCTGAAACAGATATTTCTTTAAGTGAAGACGGATATATTATTACTAATGATGAAATGCAGACTTCAATACGCGGCGTTTTTGCCTGCGGTGATATAAGAAAAAAACTTTTAAGACAGGTTGTAACTGCGGCCGGAGACGGAGCTGTAGCTGCTGTAGCGGCGCAGCATTATATTGAATCATACAGCTGACCATATTTCCTATTATGCCGAATATAACAGCTTTCTAATGCTGATTATATTCGGCGTTTTATTTATATTAACGAAATTTTTATTTTTTCT
>JBAYZJ010000078.1:0-6424 GCA_041672565.1 Endomicrobiaceae bacterium | reverse complement strand
AGTTTTTGATTTATCGCCGATGTTTACAGACAATACCAAAGAATTAAGCAAGTTTTTCATTATTATGGCTATGGCTGCAATAGGCTTGAACACAAACATAGTTAAGCTTGTAAAAACAGGTTCAAAACCTATATTTATGGGTTTTTCCTGTTGGATTGCTATAGCGGCAATCAGTCTTGTGATGCAGTATGTTTTAAGAATTTTATAATACAGACAAATCAAATTCATAATTGCATATCCCCGCAGGAATGAAAACAGTAATTTATTAGTGATGTTTTCTGAATATATATATATTCATGTGATAACTTTAAAATCTTCCCGAGCGGGAATATTTTGTTGACAAAGGGGTGGTAATACACTATAATATTCCCGAGCGGGAATATTTTTTATTTTTTGGAGAGAAAATGAATATAAAAAATACAAAAGATTTTGCTAGGATTATAAAAGATACGAGGAAAAAACAGGGTTTAACACAGGCTGAACTTGCCGGAGCAAGCGGAGTCGGCATAAGGTTTATCGTTGATTTGGAAAACGGCAAAGAGACGTCTCAGATAGGAAAGACTTTAAGAATAATTAAAATGCTGGGGATAAGTATAAATGTTGAATTGCCGGAAGGTGATAAATAATGGGACAGAAATTATCGGTAAGGTTATACGGCAGGCAGGTTGGTATACTGGAACAGACAAAAACCGGCAAAATACAGTTCACATATGAAGATGCCGGCGATTTTGCCGTATCAAACAGTCTGCCTTTGGACAAAAAAACTTTTAACGATAAAGAATGCAAACCGTATTTTAACGGACTTTTACCGGAAAGTGATATCATAAGAAAACATATAGCTAAAATGTTCGGTATTAATGCAAATAATGATTTTGCTCTTTTAAAAGCAATAGGACATGACTGTGCAGGAGCTTTATCTCTTCATGATATTAACGAGCCTGTGCGGTTTCAGGAATTTATTGAATTAAATGCAGAGCCTCAGACGGACGAACAATTATTAAAACATATTCAGGAACTGCCGAATAAACCTTTTTTTACGGATTTATCAAATGAGGTAAGGCTTTCTCTTGCAGGTACTCAGGATAAAGGAGCGGTAACTGTTATTGGCGGTAAAATATGTCTGCCTAAAAATAGTACGCCTACAACCCATATAATAAAACCGTTAATAAAAAACTTAGATAATACGATTCTTAACGAATATTTGTGTATGAAAGCTGCCAAAAAAATAGGTATTAATACGGCGGCTGTTGAAATCGGCGAAGTAAAAGGTGTTCAATATCTTCTTATAGAAAGATATGACAGAGAAATTAAGAATAATAAAGTTAAAAGAATTCATCAGGAAGATTTTTGTCAGGCGCTCGGTATTTTAAGCCTAAATAAATATCAGGCTGACGGCGGTCCCGGATTTAAAGAATGTTTTGATCTGTTGGATATAACAAAACTGCCGGCAAACAGCAGAAATATGTTAATGAAACTGATAATTTTTAATTTTTTAATTGGCAATAATGATGCGCATGCAAAGAATTTTTCTTTGCAGTATTTTAATACAAAACCTGTTTTAGCTCCGGCTTATGATTTACTTTCAACGCAGATATATCCGAACTTAACAAAAAAAACTGCTATGAAAATAGGTTCTTCTTATGAAAGAAAATTCATAACCAAGCTGTCTTTTGAAAAAATGTGCGGAGATATCGGATATTCATATAAAATGTTTAAAAAAGAATTTGAAGAAATGTCTTATAATTTTCATGAAGTTTTAGATAGTGAGTCTTTAAAACTCAGTCGAAAATTTGATGACATCATTTTAAGAAATATCAAATCCGTTGTTAAAGAAAACTCAAAGATAGATTTGTAAAAAACAACGTCATATAAATAACGCATTAAAAAATCAATCTTATTTCTTATTAAATCTGTCTGTTTTGCCGTTGATTTTATTGTCATTTTTTGTCAGTTCATTAAAAAAAGTGTGTAAAAAATAAAGTTTTGCCAGTCTATTGATATTATTAAATCAGCATTTTTTATGGACAGCGTTAACGGAAAACAAAAAATAATTTAAGCTGATATTCCTAAGTTTTTACATAAAATTCACAAAAAATAATCTCATAAAACAGTTTCTGTCTTAACAATTTATATCAATTTATGTACAATATAAGGCGTACAGATTAGTACCGGAGATGTTTATGGCGCTAAACGCATACGACCAGCTTAAAGAAACAATTTCGTTTCATTGCAGCAGTTACGACGGCGGCGAACCTTTGGAGTTTATAAAAAAGCTCAATTACGACAAAAATGAAATACTTGTCAGAATAGCCGGTGATTTTTTGCAGTCTGATTTTGACAGTGAAGACGTTATAAACGTAAAGATTAAAAACAGAGTTTTAAGCGAGCTTGAAACATTTCAAAAAAAAACACTGTTGCAGTCAAAACCGAGAGACCTTCAGGTAGTTTTAACCAATAAATGCAACCTTAACTGTAAAATGTGCGTAAACGACAAAATCGACTGGGAATTATCTCCCGTTACGTTAAAAAGCATAAAAGATAATATGAAATATTTTGAACGCATACTTTGGCAGGGCGGTGAAGCTTTTTTGTATCCTGATTTTCTAAGTTTATTGGAGCTTGCCCATAAAAATAAAGTCGTCCAAAGCATTATGACAAATGCTCTTTTGATTGATGAAAAAACTGCCGATGTCATAACCAAAACAGATACGGATATAATAATATCAATAGATTCCGTTAATCCGGAAATTTATTCATATATCCGTTCCGGCGCAAAGTTCGAACAGCTTATTAACAGTCTTGAACTTTTAAGCAAATACAAAAAGATAAACAATTCACGGACTTCTTTGGATATGGCTACTATTATTATGCATTCAACCTGCAGAGAACTTTTTGAATTTATAGACTTTGCCGAAAAATATAATTTCAGGTCAATATGCTTAAACCAGATAGGAATGAACGATAAAGACCAGGACGAACGCCTTACCGATGAAGATATTATCTTTTTAAGAAGCAACAAATTAAATCTGATAAACAGAATAAAAAACAGCCCTGTAAGGTTTGAAATGAACTTATCCTGTTTTTTTGAAGCTCCGAAAGACAATCATCCTAAAGAAGAGGAGTCTAAACAGGAAAATAAAAAACAAAAAGCAAAATCTTCTGAATGCGCCCAAAAAGAAAAACTCTACTGCCAAAGACCGTGGAACAGCATTTACATAGAATATAAAGGCTTTTTTATGCCCACCTGCAAATGTTTCGGCGGAAGTATGGAGCATATCGGAAATAAAACAATAGAAGAAGTCTGGAACAGTGATATTTTCGTTAATTACAGAAAACAAATCGGCAAAAACAAATTTACTGACTGCTGTTCTAATTTATGCGTTAATACAAAACACGATAACTGGAGATATAAGTAAACCTGTTCTGTTTTATATAAAATATAAGGCATATTCTTTTTGATTCCGCATCTTACATACCTGTATTTGTTTTTTCACAGAAAATTCACAAACTTATATGAAAATTTCCACTTTATGTACTATAATATAAGCATGTATATAATGCGTAATAAATTTATACCGTCGTTGTTTTATTTAGGCGTGTTTTTATGCTTTATTCTGAATATTTTCTGTATGTATGTTAAAAATACCGATATTTCTTTAAAAGCAGGCGCCGCAACCGATGTCGTCTCAAAATTTTTTAAGGTTGTAAACTTTTCAAACGATATAGTTTCTTCAATGGCTAAAAGTAAAGCCGCTTCCGAAAATAAAATTAATAATAAGAATACGCAGACAAAAAAGAACAATATTCTTGATGCGGCTTTAACAAATGTTTCAATAAATTCTTCCGCATATAAAAATATTAAAGCAACAATATACGGTCAGTTTTTAACTTTAAAAGATTCAGCTGTTATGTGGCATTTGATAAATTATCCGTTAAAAATTCCTTTTTGGCGGATTATAGTGTTTATTCTTTTATTCAGAATGTTGTTTAATATTTTGCCGAGATCAATTTCTATAAGAAAAAATATAATCTATAGACAAGCTTGTACTTTGTCGTAAAAAGGTACAAGCTTTTTTATTTGCGGAGGATTTATGATAATAAAATTTAAGAAAGCGGTTTCGCTTATAGTGGTCAACTGTTTTCTTTTGTCATTTGTTTACGGACAATTAATCGCAACGGCTGTTTCCAATGCGCAGTCCGCGCAGCAGTACAGACAGATATTTACGGATTTTATGCTCCCGTATTCTTACGGTAAAATAACCGACGCGCATTTTGCTTCCTCCGACAGAGTAGTAATTAATATTCAGGATTTGCACTGTCATCCGCAGGTGCAAAAAAATATAGACAATATCATAGAAATGTTCGACAGACAATACGGCGTAAAAAACATATATCTTGAAGGCGCCTACGGAGACGTTGACACAAACTGGATATTACAGGCTTTGGCTTCAGATCCTTCTAAAAAAAATGAAGTTATTGATAAAATGGTTGAAACAGGCAGGCTTACCGGAGCCGAATATTTCAGCGCTTTGAGCGGTAAACAGATAATAAAAGGTCTTGAAAAGAAAGAACCGTATTTAGACAACTTAAAAAGATTCGGCGACATACTTGAAAACAAAGAAAAAATAAACGTCATTCTTCAGGCTGTAAATCAGGCAGACCAAAAGCTGAAAGATAAGTATTACGACAGAAGACAGTTAAAACTTGAACAGCTTTCAAAGGAATACACGCAGGAAAAAATCAGCCCTGAAAAATACTACACTCTTTTGTCAAAACACATCAACAGGCTCGGGATAGACATTTATAAGTACGATAATACTTTAAGTTTTATATCTCTTATAACGCTTCAAAAAGATTTAAAATATACGGAGATAAGCAAACAGCTTCAAAATTTAGTTGTACTGCTGCAGAGCCAGCTTCCGTCAGAAGCTTTTGATATTCTTAAAAATTCCACGGATAATTTTTCAAAAGTTGATAAGCTTTACGGATACCTTATAAAAATAGCAAGACAATATAATCTTGATTTGTCAGTAAATTTTCCGGAACTTGATAAGTATTTTCAATATATAGAATTAAGCCAAAAAATAAACCCTTTAAAACTTCTTGAAGAAAATCAAAACCTTACCGATGAAATAAATTCAAGGTTTTCCGGCACAAAGGCGCAGTCCGAAGTCCTATTTCTTGTTACTTTCGAAAAATACCTTAAAGATTATCTCACAAGCAAAATAACTTCCGGCGATTATGTTTATTACAAACAGAATATAAAAAAATATAAAAAATTATGGGCAAAATACGTTGACAATAAAGTTTTGTCTCTTCTTGACGGATACCTTGTAGAAGCCGATAAATTTTATGAAATCAATACTGAAAGAAACAATTATTTTACCGATAATATATTTAACGAAGTCTCCGTATCTTCAATAACGCCTAGAGTACAAACAAAAGACGATATGGCGAACATTATTGAAAATATGTCGGAAGTCAAAAGGGTTGATGTAATAATAACCGGAGGTTTCCATACAGGCACGGTATCTGAAATACTTAAAAATCATAATGTATCTTATATAGTTATAACGCCTAACGTAACAGACGGAATACAAACGGCAGAAGACACATATTACAAAGCCGCAAAAGAACAAAGTAAAATATCTTTTCAGACATTGGCAAACCTTGTAACTTCTCTGTCGCCTGTAGACCAAAAAAGAGTTTTAGCGGCAGCAGACCCTGAACTTGCCGCATCTTTAGGCGCTATTGCCGAAGATACCCGTGAAAGAATACTTGATAACGCCCAAATTAAAGAACTTGCTGACACGGTAAAAATGGCAGAGATGCTTTTGTCGGACGACCGCGGCAGCATAAAACAAAAAATAGTCGAAAGCATAAAAGAAAGGCTTGGTAAAAACAGCAAAGCATCGGAAGAAGTTAACGCAGACCTTGTAAACTATATCAACAAAGACAAACTTCAAAAAGCTTTTGAAGGAACTCAGAATTTAGAAGAACTTATAGAATATTCGCTGAGAATTAAAAATCTCAGCAAAGACACAACTTTAAATCAGTCAATCGCTATGGCCGGAGAAGTTACCGCCGTCATTAAAAAATTTACAGATATGCTGCAAAAAATTTCAGTACAAAGTGTGTCTGACACATCTGTAAAACCGCCTGTCAACAATGTTGTTTTAGAATTTCTAAATACAGAAACTAAGGATATAGTCTCTTCATTAGTTTCATTGGCAAATGTAAAAGAGGGTAAAATAACATCAGAAGTATTGGATTTGCATTCATTACAAAAACTTCCCGCTTATGCCAAATTAAAAGAGTTTTTCTCAAATAATAAAGGAATAGCCTTATCATTATCTAAAGTATTTCATAACAAAGGATATTATGAACCGTTAATTCCGTCAATAACGGATAAAAGCGGCGCAAC
>JBAYZJ010000077.1:0-6497 GCA_041672565.1 Endomicrobiaceae bacterium | reverse complement strand
AACCGTCAGAGCTGCAGTTAAAGCAGGATCTGATATCGTATGCCTATGCGAGACGAACGGAGGAATACTCCCGTTAGATATTCAAAAAATCGTTTCCGAAATAAAAAAAGAATTTCCAAATACTTCTTTAGGAATACACACCCATAACGATTCCGGATGCGCAGTGGCAAATTCGCTGATTGCCGTTGAATCGGGATGCGAACTTGTACAGGGAACAATAAACGGTCTCGGAGAAAGATGCGGAAACGCGAATTTATGCTCAATAATTCCTTCTCTTCAGTTAAAAAAGAAATATCAATGTGTTCCCGGCAAAAGTTTGAAAAAAATTACGGAATTATCAAGGTATATTGATGAAATAGCAAATATAGTGCCTACGGATTCTTTACCATATGTAGGTAAAAATGCATTCGCCCATAAAGCTGGCGTTCATGTTTCGGCGATAGATAAAAATTCAAAAACTTACGAACATATAGATCCTAAAGAAGTAGGCAACATAAGACAAATATTAATAAGCGACTTATCAGGCAAAAGCAATATTATTTCAAAAGCGGATGAGATGTCTTTGGATTTGGAAAACAAACCTGAAAAAATACAAAGCGTTATAAAAGCCGTAAAAGAAAAAGAAAACGACGGTTATCAATATGAAAATGCTAACGGCTCTTTCTTTATACTTACTAAAAAAATAGAAGCTAAGTATGATTCTTTTTTTACTCTTAAAGGATACAGAGTAAGCGTTGAGAAAAATTATGACGGTTCGATTATTTCAGAAGCAACCGTTAAGCTTGACGTGAGAGGTAAAGAAGAACATACCGTATCGGAAGGCGACGGTCCCGTAAATGCTTTGGATAATTGTTTGAGAAAAGCTTTGATTAAATTTTACCCGGAAATAAAAAATGTACTGCTTACAGATTTTAAGGTAAGAGTTATAAACAGCAACGCAAGTACTGCGGCAAAAGTAAGAGTTTTAATTGAGTCAAAAGATAAAACTTTTACATGGGGAACAATAGGCGTCAGTGAAAATATAATAGACGCCTGCTGGCAGGCTTTGGCTGATTCGGTAGAATATAAATTACTTCAAAATAATAAATTCAGGAGCGCTAAAAATGAGAAGCGATGAAATAAAAAAAGGAGCCGTAAGAGCTCCTAACAGATCTTTGATATATGCAACCGGCATAAGTCCTAAAGACAAAGCTAAACCTTATATAGGAATAGCGTCATCTTTTACGGATTTGGTTCCGGGGCATATCGGAATGAGAGATTTAGAAAGATTTGCAGAAAGAGGAATCGCCGCAGGCGGAGGAGTCCCTTTTATATTCGGCGTGCCGGCAATATGCGACGGAATATCTATGGGACATGCAGGAATGCATTATTCTCTCGCTTCAAGAGAGCTTATCTGCGATATGATAGAATCTGTTGCAAACGCACACTGTCTTGACGGACTCCTTTTATTAACAAACTGTGATAAAATTACTCCCGGTATGCTTATGGCGGCGGCAAGACTTAATATTCCTTCAATAGTCGTTACAGCGGGTCCTATGCTCACAGGAAATTACAATAAGAAAAGAAGATCTTTTGTGAGAGACACGTTTGAAGCCGTAGGTTTATATCAAAGTAAAAAAATTGACTCACATGAACTGCAATGCCTCGAAATGTCTGCATGTCCGGGAGCAGGTTCGTGCCAGGGATTATATACAGCCAACACTATGGCATGTCTTACCGAAACTATGGGGATGTCTTTACCGGGCTGCGGAACTGCACCTGCCGTGTCGGCAAAAAAAAGAAGAATTGCTTATGAATCAGGCATTCAATTAATTGAATTGATAAAAAAAGATATTACTCCTAAAAAAATATTGACTAAAAATGCATTCCATAATGCAATAGTGGTCGATATGACCTTGGGAGGATCTTCCAATACCGTTTTACATCTGCCTGCAATAGCAAACGAAGCCGGAATAAAATTAAAACTTGATTTATTTGACGAAATATCTAGAAATGTCTCCCATATAACACTTTTAGAGCCTGCAGGCGACCACTATATGGAAGATTTAGACAATGCAGGAGGAATACCGGCTATTTTATCGGCAGTCAAAGACAAACTGCTCCCTAATAAAACGGTTTCCGGGAAAAATATAAAATCTATAGCGGAAGATTCTCAAATTTTGGATACTGATGTAATAAGAGCTAAAAATCCTTATCATAAAGAAGGAGGTATTGCAATATTAAAAGGCAATATTGCTCCCGACGGTTCCGTAGTAAAACAGGCTGCCGTTAGCGAAAAAATGAAAAACTTTACGGGTACTGCAAAAGTATTTGACAGCGAAGAACTGGCAATGAAAGCTATTATGAACGGACAAATAAATAAAGGAAACGTTGTAATTATAAGATATGAAGGACCTAAAGGCGGCCCCGGTATGAGAGAAATGCTTGCTCCTACAAGCATGATCCAAGGTATGGGCCTTGCGGATTCAGTAGCCTTAATAACTGACGGAAGATTTTCCGGAGGAACCAGAGGGCCTTGTATAGGACATGTTTCTCCCGAAGCTGCAGAAGGCGGTATTATAGCCGTTATTAAAGACGGCGATATCGTTAATATTGATATTATAAACAGAACTATCAATGTTAAATTAACAGATGAAGAAATAAAAAACAGATTTAAAACATGGAAAAAGCCTGAACCGAAGATAAAAAAAGGATGGTTAAACAGATATTCAAGAATGGTTACTTCGGCAAGCACCGGAGCAGTTCTCAAATAATTTTTTGGTATTATTTACAGTTAATTTTATATTGACAAAAAATGTAAAAACATATAAAATGCTTATTTAGCTTGCTAAGGAGCAAGAGTATTTTTGATTTAAGGAGAAGAAGATGAGTGTGAGAATCCGTCTACAGAGAATCGGAAGACCTAAAAGAGCTTATTACAGAGTAGTTGCAATTGATCAAAGGGCAAAAAGAAACGGTGAACCTATTGAAATATTAGGGCAGTACGACCCTGCATTGCCGGAAAATAAATTGTCAGTTAAAATGGAAAGAGTCAGCTATTGGATAAAAACCGGCGCAAAGCCTTCTGATACAGTTGCATCTTTGTTAAAAAAGCAACAGCCTGCTGAATAATATATTTTTACTGATATTTACGGAGATGAAAAATGAAAGATTTAATTCTTTATATAGCAAAAGCACTTGTTGACAATCCTGACAAAGTAGAAGTGAATGAAGTCGTCGGAGAAAAATCAACTATTTTGGAACTTAAAGTTGCAGACGGAGACAGAGGCAAAATTATAGGCAAAGAAGGCAGAATAATTAAAGCAATTAGAATTATTCTCAATTCTGCTTCAGCAAAACTCGATAAAAGAACCACTTTGGAGATAGTAGAATAGTTAAATGGCCAGCATTGATAAAGAAGCAAAAAATTTAAAATGGAAAATTGCTGACATTTTAGGTTTTGAAGTTTATGACCAAGACGGTAATATGCTTGGTTTTTTATCAGGGGTTTTATCTACGGGAAATAACGATGTGTGGACAATAAAATCTCAAGATGAAGAACTTTTGATTCCTGCTCTTAAGACTATTGTTACAAAAGTAAGCATATCAAGAAAAAAAATTTTTGTATGTCTGCCTGAAGGATATAACGATATTTACGGCACAAAAATTAAGCAGGTTGATTTGGAATATCTTGGTTTAACAATTTATGAGGATTGACATTTTAACAATATTTCCCGAAATGTTTGAAGGGCCTTTGACCTGCAGTTTATTGGCAAAAGCCAGAGAAAAAAAAATACTTGATATTAACTGCACAGATATAAGATCTTTTACAAAAGACAAACATAATACGGTTGACGGCAGACCTTTCGGAGGAGGTCCGGGTATGGTATTAAAACCAGAACCCGTATATTCTGCTCTTAAGAGCTTAGGAGTTAAAAAAAAGAATTGTCTGTATAAAAAACCGTTCAAAAAACCTTATGTGATTTATATGTCTCCTCAGGGTGAAAAGTTAAATACGCAAAAACTGAAAAAACTTTCTCAATACGAGCATTTGATTTTGTTATGCGGACATTATGAAGGTATTGATGAAAGAGTGATGTCATGGGTTGACGAAGAAATTTCAATAGGAGACTATGTTCTTACCGGCGGAGAAATTCCCGCAATGGTTTTAACTGATTCTGTTGCAAGAATGCTTCCTGATGTTGTGCAGGATAAATCTTCGGTAGAGCAGGATTCTTTTTATAACGGGATGCTTGATTTCCCTCATTATACAAGACCCGCAAAATTTAAGAATATGAAAGTTCCTGACGTATTATTATCAGGCAATCATGCCGAAATAGAGAA
Source organism: Endomicrobiaceae bacterium (assembly GCA_041672565.1). Classification (GTDB taxonomy): domain Bacteria; phylum Elusimicrobiota; class Endomicrobiia; order Endomicrobiales; family Endomicrobiaceae; genus Praeruminimicrobium. Next base: position 2,174 of record JBAYZJ010000077.1, on the reverse strand, counting down.
ATGGCGCAAAGAACAGTCTTATGAAAGAACAAAAAGAAGAAGACCTGACTTATTTAAAAAAATACAAAAGTAAAAAGTTGATAAAGGAGTATCAAAATGTCGCTTATAGAACAAATTGAAGCAGCGCAGAAAAAAGACGTTAAAGTGCAGTTTAAATCAGGAGATACCGTAAAAGTCCACTTCAAAGTCGTTGAAGGCGGAAATGAAAGAATACAGGTGTTTGAAGGCGTTGTTATACAGAGAAAAGGTTCCGGATTATCTGAAACTTTCACGGCAAGAAAAATTTCTTTCGGCGTAGGAGTAGAAAGAATTTTCCCTATCCATTCTCCAAGAATTGACAAAATTGAACTTGTAAGACAAGGAAAAGTAAGAAGATCAAAACTGTTTTATTTGAAAAAACTTTCAGGTAAAGCTGCAAGAATTGCTGAAGTTAAAAACAAACAAGTTTCCGCAAAAGAACAGCCGGCGGCAAATTAAATATAAAAGGAAAAAATTATTTTTCTTTTTGATAAAGTATTTTATGATAAAGGACTCAATATTGTCTCAGGCGTTGATGAGGCAGGACGGGGTCCTTTGGCAGGTCCTGTCGTAGCTGCTGCAGTAATTCTTCCAAAAGACATTTATATCGAAGGCATTAACGATTCAAAAAAACTTTCGGAACAAAAAAGAAATTCCCTGTTTAAAATTATTAAAGAAAAAGCCATCGCTTATAATATACAAGCGGTTGACAGCGTTGTAATTGATAAAATAAACATATTACAGGCGACTTTTACCGCTATGAAAAAATCAATAGATAATTTACATATTAAGCCTGATATGATTTTAGTAGACGGAAACCATAAAATACCCGGTATTCAAATCAGCCAGACTGCAATAGTATCCGGCGATGCAAAAAGCGCATGCATCGCATGCGCTTCAATATTGGCTAAAGTGACAAGAGACAATATGATGTATGAATACGCCAAACAATTTCCTCAGTATAATTTTGAAAAACATAAGGGTTACGGCACAAAAGAACATATTGAAAGAATTAAAAAATTCGGCCCGTGTAAAATACACAGAAAAACTTTTGCGCCTGTAAAAAACTTTATTTAAAAACATGAATTCGAATATAAATACAGGTAAAAATTATGAGAAGACGGCTGCCGATTATTTAAAAAAATCAGGCTATAAAATAATTGAAATGAATTACCGCATGCTTCCTGTCGGTGAAATTGATATCATAGCAAAAGATAAAAAAACCTTTGTTTTTGTAGAAGTAAAATTTAGAAAAAATCACGATTTCGGCTGCCCTGCCGAATTTGTAAATAAATCCAAACAATTGAAAATAACAAAAACCGCATTATATTATATAAAAACCAACAAATTGAAAAGCGATATCAGATTTGACGTAATTTCAATATGCGGCGGAATTACTGAACATATCAAAAACGCTTTTTGCATAAATAACGGCAGTTACTATTTATGATTGTTTTTTATCTTCTTTTCTATTCTTGTCTAAATGGTGTTTAATTACAAAACCTTCGGAGAAGTATATAACTTCCTCGCAAATATTCGTCGTCAAATCGGCAATTCTTTCCAAATTACCCGATATAGATATAAGTTTTAGAGCATTTTTAATAACATCTCCGTTTTCTTTCATTAAAACGTATAAATCTTCTTTAATTATCTTATTTAATTTATCTATAAGGTCATCTCTTAAACAAACCTCTTTTGCAAGACAAACGTCTTCATTCACAAAAGACTGTATGCTGTCTTTTAACATACTGTTTGTAAGCATGGCCATCTTAGGCAAATCTATAAGCTGCTTTATATCAGGTTCCTTTATTAAAGACAAGCTGTATTCTGCTATGTTAACGCAGTGGTCCGCCATTCTTTCCAAATCATTACTCATCTTAATAATGCTTATTATAGTCCTTAAATTTTTAGAAACGGGCTGATACTGGGCGATAGTGTTGGCGCATATCTCGTCAAATTCTATTTCATAACTGTTTGCTATAGGTTCTTTTATATTAATTACATCTTCCAGCAAATTTTTGTTCTTATCCAACAGTCCTTTGCTAGTTATCTGCAACATCTTTTCAACAAGACTGCCATAATCGATTAAATGTCTTTTTAAGTCTTTAATTCTATCGTTTAACATTCATTTTCCCTCTACAAGTATTTATTTCCAT
>JBAYZJ010000076.1:0-6565 GCA_041672565.1 Endomicrobiaceae bacterium | reverse complement strand
AAAACTTGAAGAAGAATCGTCCGCCAAAGAAGAACATGAGAAAAATATGCAGATTATAGAAGAATCTTTGAATAAAAGAAAAGAAGATGAATTTTTAATGAAAAAGCAGGACAATAAATATGATTTATTAAAGACTCAAAAACAAAATTCCCAGGATAAAAATGATAAGTTAAAAGATATAGCGGAAAAACAGTCTGAAATAGAAGAAGAGTTTAATAAACATATAAAAGAAGAATTAAATGCTGCTCAAAATCAGGATAAAAGACTTTTGGACGAACAGTTAAAACAAACCGAAAAACAGCTTGATTTGCTTAAAAAAACGATGTCTCAGGAAAAGGATAAAGAAAAAAAAGAAAAAATATCGCAGGATATAAGACAGACCTATAAAAATTTGCAGGATTTAACCGAGAAAAAACAAAGTTTGGAAGAAAATAATCCGGGTGACGGTATTAAAAAAATAGTCGAAGAACAAAAAAACAAAAATCTTGAAAATAAAAGAGATTTACAGGAAAAGACAGAATCGTTTGAAAAGAAATTGAATACTCTTGATAAAGTAAGTCTGAAAAAGAATATAAATTCTCTTATGAGAGAAAAAGCGAAAATAGAACAGGAACAGAATGAACTTCAAAAACAGCAGCAGAGTTTGCAGAAGGATTTGGAATCGTTTAACCGCGATGTAAAAGAAAAATTGGAGACCCAGAAGAAAATTGAAGAATTGAATGAAAAATCAAAAAAACTTGAAAATATTAAAAAAGGGCTCAAACAAAAAGAAGAAGATGCGAAAAAATCTCTGGAATCAAAAAATAAATCTAAAATGGAAGATTTTGAAGACATTTTAAAACAACAGAACAAATTAGCGGAATCTTTAAACAAAAATAATGATATAAAAGAAAAATTAAACAAGCAGAAACTTGCGGAAGCCAGGGACAAAACAAAAGAAAATGTAATGTCGGCGCTCGAAAAGAATACGCCTCAACAAGAAAAGAAAGAAGAACTCAGTAAAAAAAGATCAGATTCCGAAAAAGCAAAAAAACAGCAGGAAGAAGAAGCGATAAATGATTTAAAAAAACAGCAGGAAGAAGTCAGAAAAACAAATAATAAACTGAAACAGCAGCAAAAAATGATGGAGTACAATATAAACAGCCTTAAAGAAAAGATAAGTCAGGAAGAAAATAAAAAAAATAAAGAAAAAAATAAAAAAATAAATGATGAGAACGAGCGAAAAAAAATGTCTGAATCCCAGAAATTAAGGCAGAAAATGAAACAAATGCAGGACAAAATGAAAAGTATTGATAAAAAAATAGAAGCTAATAAGAATGAACAGATGGAGACAGAAAAAGAAAAACAGAAAAATGAACAAGGAAAGAAATGGGCGGAGAATGAAAAAAATATAATAAGCAAAGAACTTAAAAAACAGCAGGAACTTTTGGCTGCACAAAAAAAACAGATGCAGCAGCTTTTAAGAAAACAAAAAGAATTGGAAAAACAACTGGAAAACTTGAGAAAACAATATGAAAACAAAAGAAGTAAAAATATTGAAAGCAAAATGGAAATAAAGGAAAAAGAACTTGTAAATACTATGGAAGCAAGGCAGCAGTATCTTTCAAAAAATGAAAGCAGCGAGACAATGAATAAGGTAAAGTCACAATACAAAAAGATGGAAAAAGAGTCAAAAACATACGGTAAAGGCATAGAAAAAAGCAAAAGAAAACTCGAAAAACTGAAAAATGAAGAAGAACAGCTTAAAGAGGAGAAAGAAAAAGCATCCGATCTTTTGGAAAAAACAATGTCTGAGGTGCAAAAACTGGATGAGGATGATTTAGAAGAAAATGACAAAGAACAGACAAAAGAAGATGATGAAGATAAGCCTGATAAAGGCGTGAAAATCGCCGATCAGGATTTGGAAAGGGTTTTAAATTTTTACGGTGATATGGATAAACCGAATAATGAAAAAAAGATAAAAAACCAGCAAATAAATACAAATCAGAGAGATTGGTAAAATGTTTGAATTTAAAAAAAAGATACCTTTAATTATTTTATTTATGTTTATACAGACAATACTGTTTGCAGACGGCATTTTAAATGTTTTTTTAAACAAAAGAGAAGTTGAATTAGGGAAATTGCTAACGCTTACGGTTGAAATTGCACAAGACTCCGATGATTCGGATAAATTTGAACTGCCTAAAATGCCTGATTTTATAGTTTTACCTAAAAAAAATTACAGCAGAAACGGAAAAAATGTATATACTTATGAAATAACACCCAAAAATACCGGTTTTTTCTTTGTTCCTGCAATAACGGTATTTAATAAAGGCAAAAAAATATCTTCAGAACCGATAAACGTCAAAGTGGTGAAGTATTTGCAGACAAAAAAACAATCACGCGCGGACAAAAACAATAAAAATATTTTTGTGGAAGCATATACCGACATTAATTCGGTTTATGTCAACCAGCAGATATATTATACTTTAAAGTTTTCGACTAAATTTGATTTGGCTTCAAATCCTATATATATTTTACCTATGTTTAAAGATTTTTGGAAAAGCGAATCAAATATAAAAAGCGGCTACAGACTTATAGAAGGAGAGAATTATTTTGTATTTGAAGTTGTTACAAAACTCTATCCTATGAGAGACGGCAATTTAGTTATAGACCCTTCTAACGTCAAAGTTGAGTATTTGCGGTATAATTCAAATGACGTTAATAATGAATTTAATAAAATTCTTAATGCCAGAAAAATTAAATATTCACTAAATTCAAATCCAGTAACGGTTAAAGTTTTTCCTTTGCCTGAACTCGGCAAGCCTGAAAATTTTACAGGAGCAGTCGGTAAATATTCAATAGCCGCTTCAGTAGATAAAAAAAATGTTGTGATTAATGAGCCTATAAATTTGACTGTCAAAATTGAAGGAAACGGGAATATTAACGCGATTTCCGAACCGGATATTAAACTTCCTACTGATATGAAAAAATATGCGACGTCAGTTTACACCGACAATAAAGGATTTAAAAATTCAAAAAAATTCAAATCTGTAATCATTCCTTTAATTGCAGGAGGGAAAATTATACCCGCGGTATCTTTTTCTTATTTTGACCCTGATTCCAAAGAATATGTCTTCATAAAAACTCAGGATATTAAAGTTAATATATCATCGGGAGTTTATAAAAAAAGTATTGATGAAGAAAATGAAAACCACGAGGAAAATTCCGATAAAGAAGCGCAAAATAAAGATATAAAACGGATAAAAGACAATATTAAGCTGAAGCAGTATTCATCTAATTTGTATGAAAATAAAGTTTTAATGTTTTTTTTAATTCCGTTTATTCTGTTTTTGTTGTATTCTTGCGCGTATCGTATTGTGTACATTTATATAAACAGAGATTCTGAAAAACTTAGAAAAATATCCGTTCATAAAAAATCATTAAAATATCTGCATGAAGCATATAAATTTATGCATGAAAAAAATCAGGAGAAATTTTATTTTAACATAAATATGTCTTTAAGGATATTTTTACAGTCATATATGAATTATGATTATTTAAGCATGACAAAAGAGGAAATAAAAGCTAACCTTATAAAATTCAGCGTTTCCGAACAAATTATAGACAAAATAGAGCAGCTTTTAAAAGACTGCGAAATGTTCCAATTCAGTTATGCGAAGGCGGAAGAATCGCAAATTGAAAACGCTTATAAAGAACTTAAACAAATTATAGAAGAATTAGGTAAAATATTATGAGAAAAAAAATAATTATTTTTTTAATGTTTTTCAGCGTAATTACGGTTTACGCATCTGTTTCTTTGAAAGAACAGGCGGCAAAATCTGCCGAATCTTACAATAACGGTAATTATGAAGACAGCATAAAAGAATATGAGTTGATGATTTTAAACGGAATTAATAATCCTTATGTGTATTATAATTTATCAAACTCATATTATAAAAATAACAATATAGGACGGGCGTCTTTAAATATAGAGAGAGCTTTAAGACTTGCTCCGAGAGATAAAGATATCCGCTATAACAGAAGTTTTATAGCTAAATTATCGGGAGAACCGCAAAGAAATGCGGCGGAACAAATCGTTTACGAGATAAAATTATTATTTTCTTTGAACGAGTTAGTAACGGCATTTTTTATAATCACTGTTTTTTTGTGCGTAAGCGCCGGAATATATTTTTTAAGACAGAGAAAAAATTTACTGAAAGTAACGATAGTATGTTTTGTTGTTTTTTCTTTAAATTCCGTAATGCTATATTTTAAGTTTTATGATGAGGTGTCCGTCGATGAAGCGATTGTTTTGTCGGATACTCAGGTTAGAAATAAACCTATAAAAAGCGAAGACGGAGCTTTTGCCGTTTTAGCCGGAAGAAAAGTAATAATATTGTCAGAACTTGGCAGATGGGTAAATATAAAACTTTCTGTTGACGGTTTCAGCGGGTGGATTGATAAAAATTATATAGAGAAAATATGATAAAGAGTAAAATAGGCGTTTTAGGCGGTTCTTTTGACCCTGTTCATTGCGCTCATTTGGAAGCAGCTTTTCAATCCGTAAGCGAATTCGGGCTGGATTTGGTAGTTTTTGTTCCGGCGTATTTACCGCCGCATAAGATTAAATTGGAAGTTTCTGGCATACACAGGTATAGAATGTTGGCTTTAGCTGTCGGGAACAGAAAAAAATTTGTTATTGATGATTTCGAAATAAACAGCAAAAGAAAAGTCTATTCTTATGAGACATTGGATTATTTAAATAGAAAATATGCGGGGAATAAAATAAAGCTTATTATAGGCTCGGATTCTTTTAATCAGTTGGCTTCATGGGAAAGACCGGAATATATAGCTGAACGTTATGGGTTTATCGTGATACAAAGACCCGGAAGTCAGCCTGACGTTGAAAGTGTTTATTATAAATACGCTGATATTTCAAAATTTAAGGCGCATGATATTTCATCCACGGCAGTAAGAGAAATACTGAAAAAAAACGGCGATATAAAAGGTAAATTGCCCGGAAAGGTTTTAGACTATATAAAAAAAAATGAGTTATATAAAAAATAAAATAATATTATTGACGGTCTCAATAGCGCTTTTTGTTTTTTCGGTTAAAGCATATTCCGAAATCAGCGTAAGCGTAACTGTTGATAAGGAAGATTTTGCAATAGGCGATAACGTCAATATTGAATTTAATTTTGAATTTCCGCCAAATTATGAACTGATAAAACCGGAATATGACTGTATCGAAAACTGGTATGTTAAAAATATAACGTTAAACAGGGATAAAAAAAATAATAACATATATAAAATATCCGTAATGGCTACGACTTTTAATCCTATGCAGAAAGAATTGCCTTCAGTTAAGTTTTTTTATTTGGACGGACAAAGAAAAGAGCAGATATTAAACAGTGTTCCCGTTCCTGTACGTGTGAAAGATATTTTGAAGAATGATGTAGATGAAAAAAATATTAAAGACATAAAACCGGTTAAAATTTTGCAGATACCGCCTTTATATTATTACGTGGTGTTATTGTTTGGTATTTACTTGTTACTTGTTATTATTTTTTATTTCAGAAAAAAACATATTGATACATCGTCTGACAGCAAAGATAAAATAAAAAATAAAATGATTTTTAAATTGGAGAGCATAATGCTTAATGACGATAATTTGGATTTAAATGCGAGATATGAAGCATTGTTGGATATAGCTAAAAATTTTATTAAAGTTGAATACAATATTAACACAAATAAACTTACTTCCGATCTTGTAGTGGCTGAAATTGCGAAGATTGAATTATCGTCCGGAATTATAAAATTTCTTTCGGCGCTGCTGATAAAATGCTCGGCGATTAAAACGTCAGGCTTAACATTGACCGAAGAAAATATAAGTGTTGATTTGTCTAATCTCAACACAATTATAAAAAATTCTGTAAAAAATAAAAAAATATTGAGTCACGGAATATGAAAAAAAATATAATAGTATTAGTCGCATTTTTTTTATTCTTAGTCCTGTTTGTTCAGAAAAATATAATACAAATCAATAATAACTGGGCTGTTGTCGATTTTGAAAACGGAAAAATTATTCCCGCAATAAAGAAGTTTAAAAATGCGATTAAATATAAAGGCCAGAAAAACATCATAAAGTATAATCTTGCCAATGCAAATTTTAAAATAAGTAATCATGAGGAAGCTAAAAAGATTTATATGGAACTGCTTCAGAATACCGATATGTCAAATTCTTTAAAATCGGAAATATATTTTAATATAGGCAATATTGCTTTTATGTATGAAAATTATGAAGAAGCATTGGAAAATTATTATATGGCATTGCTTCTTAATTCCGATGATGCAGATGTTAAGTTCAATATAGAGATGATAGAATATATGAACAGACCGATAATATACAATAATGAAATTTTACTGTTGCCCAGAAAAAAAATAGAAGAACAACTGTCTTTGGTCGCAGGAATAGATAATTTTGAAATTAAAGCAGATGACTATATATTAAAAAAATTTAAAGAATATCAAACCGAATATTCAAAAATTTCAAAAGATATGTCTTTTAAACAGAAATATTTGT
>JBAYZJ010000075.1:0-6647 GCA_041672565.1 Endomicrobiaceae bacterium | reverse complement strand
CGGGGAAATCAACTTTCTTAAAACTCCTTACAAGACAAATATATCCTTCATATACGGATGATTGCACGGTATGCAAGGTGTGCGACCGTACTGTATGGGACATATCGGAATTGAGGCATTTGATGGGTATAGTCTCAAATGATATGCAGTATGATTTTAACTTTGATATTACAGGATATGAAACCGTTCTGTCGGGTTTTTTCGGAAGCGTCGGACTGTTCACAAATCACAAAGTTACGCCGCTTATGGAGGAGAAGGCAAATCAGATGATGGATTTTATGGAAATTTCTCATTTACGGCATAAATATATGAATATAATGTCAGCCGGTGAAAATAAAAAGTTTTTAATAGCAAGAGCGCTTGTCAGCGAACCTAAAATTCTTGTTTTAGATGAGCCGACAAATAATTTGGATATCGCCGCTTCAAAAAAATTTAAAGACAGCATGCGTAAAATTATTGCGCATAAAACCAACGTAATATGCATTACCCATCAGGTATACGATATAATTCCCGAGATATCAAGAATTATAATGTTTAAGGATGGCCGGATTTTTAAAGACGGCAAAATTCATGAAGTTTTAAATTCAGAAAATTTATCTTATCTTTTTAACATAAAAGTTGAATTAATAAATCAAAAAGAAGGATACTTAATAATATGAAAAAAATATTAAAAATCATTATAGCTCCTTTGGGCATTCTGATATTTATTGCAGCTATAGGTCTTTTAAGCCATGAAATGAAAAATTACAGTTATCAACAGATATTGGATACGCTGAAAGCGATTCCGTCATTTAAAATAATAATCGCTTTAATGATGGCGTTATCTTATTATTTGATACTAGGCGGATACGATGTCGTGGCTTTTAAATATATAAACGTTCCTCTGAAATTCAAAAATGTTTTATTCACGTGTTTTGTGAGCAATGCTCTCGGCAATAATACCGGATATTCAATGCTTTTCGGCGGATCTATAAGATACAGGCTTTATTCCCTTTATAATGTGTCAATGATGAATGTTACAAAAGTTTTGTTTTTTTCATCGGCGACAATATGGTTCGGACTGCTTATTATAGGAGGTTTGGTCTTTACTTTTTTCCCGGTAGAATTTCCGAATAACCAGTTTTTCTTTTCTTCGTCTTTTCCTCTTGGAATGTTGTTTTTGACAATAGTTTTGGCATATACTTCTTTAAGCATTTTAAAATCAAAACCGATAAAAGTTTTTAAATGGACAGTAACTTTTCCGAGCATTAAAATTACTTTGTGGCAGATGCTGCTTGCCACATCCGACTGGATTTTGGCGTCATGTACGCTTTATATTCTTCTTCCGCAGGGCAAAATAGAATATATTACTCTTCTTCAGATATTTCTTATTGCGCAGATGCTGGGCATTTTAAGCCAGGTTCCGGGAGGAATGGGTGTTTTTGAAACGGCGATAGTAATGATGTTGCCGTCGGCTACGGACAGTTCTTACGTTATGGGCGCGCTTCTGGCTTACAGAGCTATTTTTTATTTTTTCCCTTTGGGAATAGCATTAACGCTTTTAGCCAGCCATGAATTTTTCAGAGCTAAAAAAAGATTTAAGGTTCTTGCCAGATTCTACGGCGGAAGAATGGCTTCCATTATCCCGCAGGCTTTGTCCGTAAGCATATTTTTCGGAGGGACTATTATTTTGTTTTCCGGAGTAACTACGGTTTCATCGTCAATAATAAAACAGCTTGTTGAATATATCCCGTCGATTATTTTGGATTTGCTGCATTTTCTGATAAGCATTACCGGTATTCTTCTTTTGTTTGTTTCAAGAGGACTGATATTGAGAATTAAGAAAGCTTATTCTATAGCTGTAGTTTTACTTTCTCTTCTTTTTCCGCTGGCGCTTATTAACGGATACGGATATGAAAAAATAATAGCGCTAATAATCATATTGTCTCTTTTAATACCTGCAAAAAAATATTTTTACAGAGAACTAAGCTTGATGACTCTGCGGCTTAATATATTGTGGTTTTCCGCAATAAGCATAGTTTTTGCAACTTCAGCATGGCTGGGATTTTTTGTTTATAAGCAGGATATTTATTCTTTCACAAATTTTCTCGGAAGCCTTTTCAGCAATACCGATGCAAGCAGATTTTTAAGAATTTGTATGGGTATGGCCGTAATAATGATAATGGTATTAATTGCGGAATTTTTTAAAAGATACAAATATCATAAAACAAGGGTTAATGCCGTTAATGTTAAAAAAGTTGCGGACGCATCAAAATATGTTTACGGCAGTTATGCTTTTGAAAACAAGAATATTTTTGACATGAATACAAATTCTTTTATTATGTATTCGCAGATGAACAACAGCACTATTGTATTCGGAGATCCTGTCGGCGACGCCAAGGCCAGCAGAGAACTTATATGGAACTTTAAAGAAATGACCGATATAAAGAATACAAAGCCGACTTTTATATATCTCGGATATACAAATTTAAAAGTATATGACGATATAGGTCTTGATATTGTATCGTTCGGGGCGGATGCGAATATTCCTCTTGAAAAATTTTCAGTTAATGAACCGTCTTTAAACGGGATAAAAGAAGTATCTGAAAATATGATAAACCTCGGATATTCTTTTGAAGTTGTAAATAAAGAAGAATTTTTAAAAGCTAGAAAATATACGGGTTTTATAGATTACCAGTGGGAACAGGATTTTTCGGGAATGAAAAATAAAATGTTTGATGTTTCCGCCGAAAGCGCAAATCAATACATCATAGTAAAAAAAGATAATTTTATATCTGCTTATGCGTATCTTTTGCTTTCGGGGAATAAATATGAATCTTTTGTTTCAAATATTCGATATACGGCAGATTGCGGGATAAATATAATCGATTTTATTTTATTCAATGCCGTTTCCTGGGCAAAAAACAACCGATACAGATGGTTTAACTTAGGATTAACTCCGAACGATAAAATCATATTGGATGACGATTTTGTAAAGAAAGCTAAAATTTTTGTTTTCGCCGAACATTTTAAATATGATATGGCGGCTTTAATAAAATTTAAAGATAAATTTAATCCTGTTTGGAAAAATAAATACGCGGCGTTTTATGCCGACAAGCATGTAAGACAGTTTTTATCGGATTTTTTCTATATTTATTCTTAATTTTAATATTATAAAAAAAGCAGGATGCGTTTTTTTGATTCGCGTCCTGCTTTTTGTGAAAGTATCTTTTATTTATGTTTTTTTAAGTAGCTGTTTATTCTTTCCGATACATTTTCCTGTAAATTGTTGTAAAAGAACATATAATCGTACATGTGAAGAACTCCTGCAGGGAAAATAATCTGGCTTGCATTATATTCTGAAGTATCGACATCGACTACCAAAGCGTTTGTATCTTTTTCAAGACAGGCTGTCTTGAAAGGTTTTGATAGAGAAATTATTTTATTGCTTCTTAAATCAAATATCACGGCTCCTCTGTATTGTTTTTCTTTTGACGGTTTATTGTTTGTCTTCCAGCTTATCGGATTTATTGCTTTAGAGTTCTTTTTTAAAACCGAAGAATATCCGTTTCCTGCAATTTGAGTGTTATAGGATATTATTATACCGGTATCATCCGAGTTTTGCGCCATTTTAAGAAAAGGATATTCCGTCAAATCTTCGGCGGTTACGGAATAACCGATAATATATGCGGCTATAAGTTTGTTACGCAAATCTTTGTCATGAAATTTGGTTTTCATCAGATCCAATACGGCCATTGAGCCTTGGCTGAATCCTGCAAGAAAAAATGGTTTTCCGTTATTATAATTGCTCAGATAATAATCAAAAGCTCTTTTTATATCCGAAAAACTTGTTACGGTCGCATCTTTTGACGACTGCAACAGAACAATGGAGGCCTGCCTGTATAAAGGCGCGTAAATATTTGCCTGCCCTTTAAATATGCCTGTATCAAACGCCGCCTGGTTTTTTGCTCTTTCTTTAAGTTCGGCATTTGTTACATCCATATATTCGGGACCGTTTCCCATAAAAATCGTCGGATAAACGTAAAAGACATCTACTTTTGCATTTTGTTTTTCCGGAAGCAACGCCCATCTTTCCGGTTTTGAATAATCAGGCTGGGGAGTAACGGCTGCATCTTCTATAGAAAAAACAATTGTTTTTGACGATGTTGTGACAGAACTTAAATTTACAGTTTGCGGCGCTGATACGGTTGATACCGATACGGCCGGCGCAGATGAGATGTTTATATTTTTTGAAACCGGCGGCAGGCTGACTGTTTTTACCGTATCGCTGCTTATTTGTTGAACCGTTTGAGAAGAAACAGCTATTACTGACGGAGAAGAAGATATTTTTATATCGTTTTGTTTTTTTACGTCTGAACTTAAAATAATTTCATTTTTTATTGAAACTGAAGGCGATGATACCGCAATATCATTTTTTAACGTTTCCGATGCTGTAACGGAACTTGCGACTACCGCATTTGCCCGGACGGCTTTATTTGCGGCAACGCCGGCATCAGATGCATAAATACACTGTCCGGCCAGAACCAAAAGAGAAAGAATAAAATAATGTTGAATTTTTTTCATAGAAATTTCCTTTATATTTATTTAAACAAACCATTATAATTAAAATATCAAAAAAGTTTAATTAATACAAATTTTGTAAATAAACAAAACAACAAAGCGTATAGCATAAAAACTATACGCACGTTGTTTTATCATCGTTATTTGTGCTTTTTTAAGTATGCGGCGGTTCTTGTTTTAACGTTGTCTTTCAAATTATTGTAGAAAAACATCAGATCGTAGGAATGCATAACTCCCGGTTTAAATGTTGCGCTGCTCGCCGAATATTTGTTTTTATCGACATCAACTACAAGAGCGTTTGTTCCTTCTTCCAAACATGCGGTTTTAAAAGGTTTTTCTCTTCCCACTATTTTGTTTTTTTTCAAATCAAACATTACGGCGCCTTTATACTGCTTAGGCTTTGATTTCTTGTGATTTATTTTCCAGCTTACGGGATTAATAGAGTGTGAATTCTTTTTTAAAACATAAGAATATCCGTTGTGCGGAGTTTGGGTATTGTAAGAAATTATTACTCCCGTATCGTCGTTCTTTTGAGCCATTTTTAAAAACGGATACTTTGCCAAATCTTCATCAGTAACGGAATAACCTATAATATAAGCCGCTACGAGTTTGTCTTGCAGCGTTTTATCTGAAAGTCTGTTTTTCATGAGATTCAGCACGGCCTCCGACCCCTGGCTGAATCCGCCCAGAATAAAAGGTTTGCCTTTGTTGTAATTTTGCATGTAATAATCAAAAGCTTTTATCACATCGTCAAAGCCGGCTTTGCAGAATTGCGCGCAATCATTTTCGTTGAGTTTTACGATTTGCATGGAAGCCTGTCTGTAAAAAGGCACATAAACGTTTGCGCTGTCTTTGAATATTCCTGTATCAAAAATTGAATGATTTAGAGCTCGTTCCCTCAAATCCGTTCTGTAAATATCCATATATTCCGGCTTTTCTTCTCCGAAAATTGTCGGATAAACGTAGAAAACATCTATTTTAGCATCAGAAGTTTCGGGCATTATGGCCCAACTGTTTTTCTGCGAATAATCAGGCTCCTGCGGAAGCGGAATACTGTCTACTGAAAAAGGCTGTGTCTCACACGGCTGCGGGACTGAAACCGAAGAAATCAGAACTTCGGGTGTGCCGGCGGTTTGATTCAAATCCTGAGCATAAAGACAGTGAGATAATAACAACAGCAAAAACAATACGGCTGCTCTTTTGAGATTTTGCATTTTTCCCCCTTTATTTACATATTTTTAAGCGGCGGATAAAACTTGTTTTGTTAACTGCAAATCATTTTGAGTGAAAGAAATATCTATAATGTCTATTTTGATATCGGCGACTTCAGCATAAGGAATAAGCATAATCAAAGTATTAACTGCTGCGATATCAATATTTTGATTTTTAGCAAAAGCGCGTTGCGTTAAACTCATTATATTATCGTTCAGATATTGTTGAATCCTTTTTTCTTTTGCCAATTCTCCGTAACCGCCGCGTAAAATTTCAGAAACAGCTTTGTCTAAATTTGCTGATTTATTTTCGGAATTATAAAGGAATTTTATTTTCAAGGCTTTTGCAAGAACAGATTCATAATCTTTATTTTTTAACCCTGTTTCTTTTCCGTATTTCAGCAGTTCCAAAGCAGCCGCAATTCTGAATATAATTTGTTCAATAAATTCGCCGTTGTTTTTCATAGTTTGTTCATAATTGTTAAAAGCATATTTGTTGAAGTCAAAAAAATGTTTAAGTTTGTCATTTTTTGACAGCAGCAGAACTATTTGTTCGTAGTCTGTCTGTGTTTTTTCCGAATTCCATCTTTTATAAACGGCAAACAGCGTTTCTTTGTCTTTTTCCGTAAAGCTTTCTGCAAAACTTTCAATATCGTAAGTTTCCGTTATTTTTTGTGAGAACCGCTTTGATTTCGCTTCGGATATTATATTCGAAATTTTGCCGAATGTAAAAATTTCTTTAAGTTTGCCCGATAAAGTATTATCCTGTTCGGTATTAACCGCTTTAGTCAAAAGACTGTTTTTAAATATTATAGGCTGTTTTGAAATATTGTTATTAATTGCCGAAATAATTTTTGTTACGGTATCGGAGTCTGA
>JBAYZJ010000074.1:0-6669 GCA_041672565.1 Endomicrobiaceae bacterium | reverse complement strand
CTTTTTAAAATATCGATAATTTCATTAATTGTAGCCGCTGCGGTCGGAAGATCCGCAAGATTTTTTTTAGTAGCCGGTCTTATAAGAATTTACGGTGAGAAAATACAGACATTTATAGATAAATACTTTAACCTGCTTACGATTGTTTTTTTAATACTTCTTGTCGGCGGTTTTATTCTTCTTAAGTATGTAGCCGCATAAACGCTTATTTCTCAATATAAGTCGGGGCATTTTTTGGAGTTAATCCTTTTTTTACATTGTGGTAATAATCATATGTCATTGTAGGGTTGTTGTTTAAGACAACGGCATCAGTTACCCTGCATAAGAACAAAGTATGAGTATCCGCATCCAAACTTGATATTATTTCCGTTTCAAAATATGCATTTGTATGTGTTTTTATAACAGGTATACCGTGTGAATTTTTTATAAAATCGATGCCGGCAAATTTATCAAAATTTTTTGAACTTCTAAATCCAAACTTTCCTATAAATTCAAAAGGAGCATCTTCGGTTAAAGATGAAATGACTGCTTTTTTGCTTTGAGTCAACAATAAATGAGTATAGTTTTGTTTTGATATGCTTATTGCTATTGAGGGCGGCATCGATGTAATCTGGAATACGGTGTTGGCGGTTTGCCCTCCGATTTTTCCGTCGGAAGCAGATGTTATTATAAACATTCCGTATGGTATTTTTGTAAATGCCGAATTGTTCATATATTTTCTATTTAAATATTCCTCCTGTCTGCATACACCACATTAATAAATCCATATGAGACATCGGTATTTTTATTTTCTTGCTGAAAATCTGCATTTTTTCTTCTATATCCAAATATTTTTTAGACGTTAAAGTTTGAGGGATTTCATCAATTGCTTTGAATTTTTTAAGATTTCTCAATATATGTCTGTCCAATATTGCCAAATTAAGACCTATTCCTGTATTTCTGAGGAAATGGCTGGCTTCTTTATAGCCTATGCCTGTAATGTTTTCTATTATCCATTCTCTCAAATCTGCAGGGTTTTTAAAAGAAGAAAGTTTGTTCTTTATTGATATTTTCCCGTTAATTGTAAATTTCTCTCTGGCATCGGTTAAATATTTTGCTTTATTGTTGTGAAAACGCACATTATTTATATTTTTAGATATTTCTCGGGCAGAACCGGTCAAAAGAAGTTTTTTATCATGTAATACATTGACGGCTTTCCAGCATGAAATTGCTTTTGACTGCGGCGTAAATAAACAAAAGGCAAGTTCTGCAAAAACAGCTTCTTCAGATGCAGTTTTAAAAACATTTTCAAAATGACGCACTCTCTGGTTTATTTTATTTTTTGCGGATTTCCAAAAAAGTACAAAGTCATTGGCCGTTTTTATTTCTTTCGGAGGAAAATCAATGGTTAAGAAATCTATTTTTATAATCATAATAGAAGAAGTGGATACGCCCCCAAGGAGAATTGAACTCCTGCTGCATGATTGAAAATCATGTGTCCTAACCCCTAGACGATGGGGGCATAAATAAGAAGTGAGCCCGGCGCGACTTGAACGCGCGACAGCTTCATTAAAAGTGAAGTGCTCTACCAACTGAGCTACGGGCCCATTTCAAAGCTAACGAGAAAGAAGTTTACAAAAAAAATAAAAGATTGTCAATACATTACATAACAAAAAAATTATTTATAGTTTATTTGTCGAGGATAAATGTGTTTAAAAAATAATATTATAAAAAATAAATTTTTTTTAATTTGAAAATAAATATAATCAAAAATTAACGGTTTGATTGCAAAAAAAATATATTTTTTTATATAATACATTGATTGTTAATATAAGACAGATAAGTTGTGCGAATTGTAGCAACAATCATTGCTGCAATTTTTTTATACGATAAATTAATAAAATAGGAGTAAAACAATGGCAAATGTTGAGAGACTTTTAATTTTGATTAAACCTGACGGAGTAAAAAAATCTTTAACAGGCAATATTCTGACTAAACTTTCGGAAGCTAAATTGACTATTATAGGAGCAAAAGCCGTAAAAGTAAGCAGGGAATTGGCTTCGGAACATTATAAACAGCTGAAAGACAAACCTTTCTTCAACGAGCTTATTGATTACATCCAGGGGAAGATGTACGGCGCTCCTTATGACAGAGTTTTTGCTTTTGTTTATCAGGGAGAAGATGCCATCGCAAGAATGAGAAAGATAGCAGGAGCTACAAATCCTGAAGAAGCCGATGCCGTATCAATCAGAGGCGCTTACGGAAGAATAACTACAAAAGGCGTTTACGAAAATGTTGTCCATTGTTCTTCTGATCCTGTTGAAGCGGAAAGAGAAATTAAACTTTGGTTTGGTCCCGATGAATTGACGGAAGACATTTATCCGACTAAAATAGAAAAAATAACACAAGAAAAAACAGTGTGGGCATAGAGGAGATTGCAAAGAAAATGAAAACAGCATTACAGAAATGGGTAGACGAACAAGTCGCTTTGATGCAGCCGGACAAAGTTTATTGGATGGACGGGTCCGATGAAGAAGCGCAAAAACTTATAAATCTTGCAGAACAGGAAAAAATAAACGGGCAGCCGATACTTGCGGAGTTAAATCATAAGAATTTTCCGGGAGCATATTATCACAGATCAAATTCTAATGATGTCGCAAGAACGGAGCATTTGACGTTTATATGTCTTCCTAATAAAGAAGACGCCGGCCCTAATAATAATTGGATGGATCCTAAAGAAGCCAAAGAAAAAATGAATAATTTTTATAAAGGCTGTATGAAAGGAAGAACAATGTATGTAATTCCTTTCCTTATGGGTAGTCCTAAATCGCCTTATTCAAAAAATTGCGCGCAGGTTACAGATTCTCTTTATGTCGCTTTGAGCATGAGAGTCATGACCAGAGTCGGGAAAGTTGCTGTTGATAAAATAGCTGATTCGGATAACTTTTTTAAAGGCGTTCATTCTATAGGAGATGTAAATCCTGAAAGAAGATTTATAATGCATTTTCCTCATGAAAATATGGTTATGAGTTTTGGTTCAGGTTACGGAGGAAACGCATTGTTGGGGAAAAAGTGCTACTCTTTAAGAACAGCTTCTTATTTAGGATATAAGGAAGGCTGGCTTGCTGAGCATATGATTATCATAGCTGTTGAAGATCCTAAAGGGAAAAGAACTTATTTCCTTGGCTCATTTCCTTCAGCCTGCGGAAAAACAAATCTTGCTCTTTTAAATCCTGTTCTTAAAGGTTATAAAGTTTGGACTTTAGGTGATGATATCGCTTGGATTAATGTAGGTCCTGACGGCAAACTTTACGCAATCAATCCTGAAATGGGATTTTTCGGAGTTGCTCCTGGAACCGGAGAGCAAACAAATCCTGTGATGATTAAAACTTTGAAAAATAATAAATTTTTTCCTACAATATATACGAATACTGCAATAGATAATGACACAAATAATCCTTGGTGGGAAGGTTTGTCTGACGAAGTTCCTGAAAACTTAACTGACTGGCAGGGTAACAAATACGATAAGTCTTCGGATAAACCTGCGGCCCACGGTAATTCAAGGTTTACAGTATCGGTTTATAATTGTCCTACGCTGGCTGAAGAATTTGATAATCCGCTTGGAGTTCCTATATCAGGTATTATATTCGGCGGAAGAAGAAAATCTACGATACCTCTTGTATATGAAAGTTCAGATTGGCAGCACGGTGTTTTTTTAGCTTCAATAATCGGATCTGAGACTACTGCGGCGGCTTCAAGTGCAACAGGAGTTGTAAGAAGAGATCCTATGTCAATGCTTCCTTTCTGCGGTTACAATATGGGGGATTATTTTAAACATTGGCTGAGTTTTGCAGATAAGGCAAAAAATCTTCCTAAGATTTTTATGGTAAACTGGTTTAGAAAAGATGAAAACGGGAATTTTATGTGGCCTGGTTTCAGAGAAAACTCCAGAATTATTAAATGGATGATTGACAGAATAGAAGGATCTGTTTCCGTTGATGAAAAAGAATTGGGATTATTTCCTAAGATGGAAGATATAGATGTTTCAAATCTTGATATTTCAAAAGAAACAATGGAAAAACTTTTGAGCGTATCTGAAGAAGAATGGAAAAAAGAAATTCCTATGATTGAAGAGTTTTATGCAAAATTCGGAGAAAAAATGCCGGAAGAGCTTAAAGAACAATTAGAAACGCTTAAAAAGAAATTTAGTAAATAATAGAGAGAAAAAATGGAAAATAAATTAGACATATTAAGGCATTCTGCGTCTCATATAATGGCAGAAGCTGTTGTCGCTTTGTTTCCTGAAACGAAAGTCGCAATAGGTCCTTCAATAGAAGACGGATTTTATTATGACTTTGACAGGAATGAACCTTTTACCGTTGATGATTTAGCAAAAATCGAAGAAAAGATGAAAGAAATAATAAAAGAGAATGCCCCGTTTATATGTTCCGACGTCAAAAAGACAGATGCCATAAAATTTTTTGAAGAAAAAGGCGAAAAATACAAAAAGGAATTGGCCGAAGCTATAGAAGGAGATACCGTAACATTTTATAAGTCTGGAAACTTTACGGATTTGTGCAGGGGGCCTCATGTAAATTCAACGGGAGAAGTTCAGTTTTTTAAACTTCTTTCAGTTGCCGGCGCATATTGGAGAGGCGATTCTTCGAGAGAACAGCTTCAAAGAATATACGGTACGGCTTTTTTTACTCAGGAAGAGCTTGACTCTTATTTAAACAAGATAGAAGAAGCCCAGAAAAGAGACCACAGAAAACTTGGAAAGGAATTAGATCTTTTCAGTATAAATGAAGCTGTCGGCGGCGGTCTTATATTATGGCATCCTAAAGGCGCTATGTTAAGAGAAGTTATTGAAAATAACTGGAAAAAATTTCATATTGAAAATGATTATGAATTATTGGTTACTCCTCATATTGCAAGCGAAGAACTTTTTTCAATAAGCGGGCATTTGCAGACTTATTCTGAAAATATGTATGCTCCTATGGAAATAGAAGGAAAGCCTTATCGCGTAAAACCGATGAATTGTCCGATGCATTTAATGATATACAAAACAAAACTGCATTCATACAGGGAACTTCCTATAAAATACGGAGAACTCGGCACTGTTTACAGATTTGAAAAATCAGGAGTTTTGCACGGACTTTTAAGAGTAAGAGGCTTTACTCAGGACGACGGACACGTAATAGTTCAGCCGGAATTGCTTGAAGATGAAGTGATAACAGTCTTTAAGATGGCTATTGACTGTTTGAAAATGTTTGGCTTCAAAGAATATAAAATTTATCTGGCGACCAGACCTGAAAAAAAATATGTAGGCGATATTGAAAGCTGGGAAAAAGCTGAAGCTTCTCTTGAAAACGCCTTAAAGAAAACAGGGTTTGATTATGAAGTTGACGCCGGCGGGGGGGCTTTTTACGGTCCTAAAATTGATATTAAAATAAAAGACGCCATAGGCAGATTATGGCAGTGTTCTACTATACAATTTGATTTTAATTTACCGGAACGATTTGATATAACTTATATAGATAAAGACGGTAAAAAAGCAAGGCCTTATATGATTCACAGAGCTTTAATGGGTTCTCTTGAAAGATTTATAGGCGTTTTGATTGAACATTATGCCGGCGCTTTGCCGGTATGGTTGTCTCCTGTCCAGGTTGCCGTTATAAATATATCCGCTGAACAGGAAAATTACTGTAAAGAACTTATAAATAAATTGAAAAAAGAAAATATAAGGGTGATTTTTGATAACAGAAATGAAAAAATCGGACATAAAATAAGAGAAAATGCAATGCAGAAAATCCCTTATATAGCTGTTGTAGGAGCTAGGGAATTGGAAGCAAATTCTGTTGCCGTAAGAGCCAGGGGCAATAAAGATTTGGGTGCGATGTCTTTAGATAATTTTATAGAAATGATTAAGTCTGAAGTTGAAGCTCATAAATAGTTGAGCGTAATTATATGAAAAAAATATTCTTGTTGTGTACAGTCTTATTTTTTATGATTTCCTGCAGTTCTGATAAGTCTGTCATAGCAAAAGAACGCAGAACAAAAACGCTTGAACAAAAAACGGAAAAACTGGAGAAAACAACGATGAAAGCTGTAATTGAAACTTCGATGGGTAATATAGAGATAGAATTGTTTGCCGATAAGGCTCCTGTAACAGTAGATAATTTTGTAGGTCTTGCGGAAGGAACGAAAGAATTCACGGATTTAAAAACAGGAAAAAAAGTAAAGAGAAAATTTTATGACGGGTTAACGTTTCACAGAGTAATACCTGATTTTATGATTCAGGCAGGTTGTCCTCTGGGTAATGGCACGGGAGGTCCTGGGTATAAATTTGAAGATGAAACAAATAACGGACTGAAATTCAGCGAACCGGGTATTTTAGCGATGGCAAATGCAGGACCGAATACAAACGGCTCGCAGTTTTTTATAACTGAAACCGCAACGCCTTGGCTAAACGGACATCATACAATTTTCGGGCAGGTCGTAAGTAATGAAGATTTGCAGGTTGTTAAGAATATAGCTCGTGTTGAATGTGATTTTTCGGACAGGCCTGCAGAACCTGTTATAATTAAAAGGATTGTTATAGAAAAATGAAGAAAATAGTTTTTGTGGTTGCGCCAAAAGTATTTAGAGACGAAGAATATGCCGAACCTAAGAGCATCCTTGAAAAAGCCG
>JBAYZJ010000073.1:0-6855 GCA_041672565.1 Endomicrobiaceae bacterium | reverse complement strand
TTCCGCCGTCTTCTTTACTGGAAGGAGTAAAAATAGGTTCAGGTAATTGTGATGACTCTTTAAGCCCTGACGGAAGTTTAATTCCGCAAACTGTTTGCGATTTTTGATATTCTTTCCATCCTGAACCTGCAAGATAGCCTCTGATTATACATTCAATATCTATTCTTTTGGCTTTTTTTACAATCATAGATCTGTCTCTTAAAAATTCATATTTTTTAAGTTCTTCGGGAAAATTATCAAAATTCCCCGTAATAATATGATTTGGTATAATACCTTGAACAAAATCAAACCAAAACATCGATAATTTGTGGAGAATTTTACCTTTTTCCGGAATTAGAGAGCCTAAAACATAATCAAAGGCCGAAATCCTGTCCGTAGCGACGATAAGAAAATCATCTTTATAATTAAAGACATCTCTCACTTTCCCTCTATGAAACAGTTTGGCTTCTGCAATTTCATTTGACCCTATCATAATTGCTCCTTATTGTATATTTTTTAGTCTATAAATTCAATAAAAACCACAAATTTTCATCAATTATTCACAAATTCAAAATCCTAAACATTTTTTGACATAGGTAAATTAATAACAAAAGTTGTTCCCGCTCCGTATTGCGACCTGAAAGAGATATCTCCTTTGTGATTTTCGACTATCATTCTTTTTACTACATAAGAACCTATTCCGGAACCTGATCTGCTGGACGGTTTAGTCGTAAAAAAAGCCGAAAATATTTTAGGCTGATTTTCAGCTTTTATACCTATTCCGTTATCTTTGATATATATTCTTGCATTTTTATTTACATACTGTAAAGTTATTTTTATTTCAGGATTAAAATCGGTATTATCATCTTTGAAATCATACAAAAGTTTTTGCTTTAAATGTTCTTTTTTTTCTAAAATAGCTTCAAATGCATTATCTATACAGTTGAAAATAACTTCCTGAATCTGAGACTTGACTCCGTAAAGTTTATCTTCTTCCGGCACTTCAATAATTATAGGAATTTCTTCTTTCTGATGTTTGACTTTTATCAATCCAATAGACTGATCTACTACGTCTCTTAAAGAAAAATATGAAAAATACGTATCTTTTTCAGTAGTTTTCGCAAAATTTAATATTCCCTGTAATACGCTGTTTGTTTTCTTTACATTAACTCCTATTGAATCGGCTATTTCTTTTAAATATCTTACCATTTCTTCAACTTTAGGTTCATGATTAACAAAAGATTTGTAATTGTTTTCAAAATTTTCAAGTTCCATTCTCAATTCTCCGCCAACCATCGAAAATTGATGAAGCCTGTTTTTTATCTGATGAGCCATCCCGTCAGCCATACCTCCTATTGAAGCCAATTTTTCAGCCTCAAATAATCTTTCCTGTTGTTTTTTTGATTTTTCCAAAAAATTACAATTTTCTATGGCTAATCCTGCCTGGTTTGATAAAGTTTTAAATACTTCTATATCTTGAGAAGAATATATCGTCTTATTAATTTTATCCCCTAAAATTAAAAAAGCCACAAGTTCTTCTCTCAATATTGACGGAACTATTAAATTAATATTTTCAGATAACGGCTTGATTTCATTTTTTAAATCTTCTTTTAAACTTAAAAACATTAAAGGTTGTTTGGCTTTAGCCATATAATGTATTATTTTATTTTCTTTTGAATACTCTATTTTGCTTAAATTATCTTTTAATCCCCTGCCAGCAATATTATAATAACTGTTTCTGTGTTCATCGTATATAAACAAACTGACAAATTGTATTTTAACGGCTTTTTTTATCATTCTCACTATAAGATTTGACAATTTTTTAAGGTCATGCTGTTCAACCATTCCTTTCGATGCCTGTACTAAAAACTGCTGATATTTTTCCTGTTCGGATAATAAAATCTTTTCGGCTTTTCTTTGAATATATCTGAAAAATATAGGGCCAGCCGTTGAAAAGCCAAAAAGCAATAAAGATGCTACAAACCACATCTTCGTATAAAACCCTATAAAAAAAGGAATGCCTAATACAAGGCAGTATATAAGAATAAATAATGAACTTTTAACTAAAGTTATTTTTATATCCAAATATCTATATTTTGATATTGAATAAACAACTGTAGCACACCAAACAATCAACAATAAATCATGAGGAATAAATTCAATAGGAATATATGCAGAAAAGACATGCATACCTCCGGCAATCAAAGCTATCGAAAAAGCAAAAGCCAAAAATTTTAATTGTTCTCTTTTATATCCTACAGATATCTTATATTTATCAAACAATAAAATAATTGAATACGGACATAATGCCAAAAAAAACAAAATATATACGATGTATAAAGGGCCCGGAATAACATGAGCATTAGGAGCATGAGAAACAACTCCTTTTATAAATAAATCAGAATATGAAAACATTGTAAAAACAAAAGATATTACATAAGAACTACGTATTAAATATTTATTGATTTTACGCTCATGAATATCCAGAGTAACAAAAACAAAATGAAAAAAAGCCGGCGGCGTAAATAACGCAAAAATATATATAAATCTACCGTAAAATAAAGCCAATTCGTAATTATTTATGACAGAAACAATGAAAGGAAACAGAGCCCACATTCCTATAACAAAACTAACTATAGAAAATCTTATACTCAATTCAGATTGTCTGTTATTAATAAAAGACAATATTGCAAAAGTTATACAAAATATAAATGCTGCTAATGATGATCCTGCAAAAAATACCCACATTTTATTTACGTTTTGTTCTCGCTTTTCTTATTCTTTTAATTGTCACATCATCAACAATTTTACCAAAGCTTCTAAAATTAGCTAATTTAAAACCGTGTTTTTTAGCCAAAGCATTTATTTCCATTATTTTCTCATAAGAAATTTCTCCGCCGCAAGAAAAACTTTCAAATCTTCCCTCAAGCGCCAAAATCATTGCTTCTGATAAACAAGCATATGCTACTCCCGGAGGCAATGCAAGATATTCGAAATCAACCGGACTTGGAACTTGAACTAATCCTCCGTCAATAACTAAAACATCGGTTTGTTCAGCATCAGTTGCAGTTATATTATGAGGAACAGAAATATCGCAAACAACACATCCTGCAGGCAAATCAAAAACACTAAGTATTTCGCTGGGACAACTTGTAGAAATAACAACAATATCACTGTTTTTAACTGATTCTTTAGGATCAATATTACACTCTATTTTAGCATTAACGCCTTGCATATTTTTCAATTCCGATTTTAATTTTTCTAATCTCTCAATATTTCTTGCTGAAAGAACAAGAGTATTTACTTTTCTTGCAAAAAAATTTGCACAAGCTTTGCCTATTGATCCCGTAGCACCTATTATTGTAATTTTTGTATTTTCTATATTTAATCCTATAGATTCACTTGCTTTTATAGTTGCTTCTATCGCTGTAGAAATAGTATACGTTGTTCCTGAAGTAACCGGTGTATTGACGGCTTTTGATATTAAAACACCTCTCCTTCCAACAGGAGATAAATATGCCCCCAGTCCAATCAAACTAACTTTTAATTTTACAGCTAATTCAGCTGCTTTTATCGTTTTATCTAAAACAAATTTTGGATCCATATTTAAAATCTGGTCACAAATAAGCGGAACCATAATCATTTCACACAGAGCTTCATTGCCATTTACTGATTTTATCACTGCAGATTCTCTTTTTATCGGTTCTAACCATCTTAATGTCCTTTCAACAAATCGTTGATTCATACTTCCTATTGACTCTTCTTTTATCCCTTTTTTAAATAAAATAGGCAAATCAAAAGGATGGAATAAAAAAGCAAAAGTTTTCATTTTGAAATCCTCTTTTTCAAAGCATAAAGCATACCTTTTGTAGCTTTCTCAGCTTTTTTATTATAAATATCTCCAAAAAAATATTCGAAATTCGGGGCATTCCAATCATATGTCATTTCAAGAGACACCCATGTTTTATTATCAGAATCCTGATATACAAACCATTGCCCTCTTCTTATATAATCTCCTGTTAAAGATTCAAACTTAATAATAAATTTTTCATCATTATAAATTAATTCTTCAGTCCACTGAATCGGGACTCCGTCAAAATCGACTATCCATTCCGTTTTTAAGACATTACCTTGTTTTTTTAATATATCAATTTTTTTTACAGAATTCATGAAATTACTAAAAGATTCAATATCTTTTAAAGTTTCATAAGCTTGTGATTTTGAAGAATGCACCTTAACTTTATAATGGAAACTCGGCATATATGCTCCCTAAATAAGTTATTAACAACAAAAAACTATTCTTATACAGATTTACTTAATTTCCAATTTAAATAATGACTGATAAACTCATCAATATCGCCGTCCATAACTTTGTCTATCTGGGATGTCTCATATTCAGTTCTGTGGTCTTTTACAAGCTGATAGGGCATAAACACATACGATCTTATCTGATTTCCCCAGCCTATTGCCCCTTTTTCGTCATAATGTTTCTCATAGGACTGCCTTTTTTTATCCTGTTCATATTCATACAATCTTGCTTTAAGCAGCTTCATTGCCGTAGCTCTGTTCTTTATTTGAGATCTTTCCGTTTGAGATTGTGCGACTATATTTGTAGGCAAATGCGTTATTCTTATTGCAGAGTCTGTAGTATTAACATGTTGCCCTCCGGCTCCGCTTGCTCTGTAAGTGTCGATTCTTATATCTTTTTCTTCTATTACTATTTCAATATCATCATCGATTTCAGGTATAACGTCTACTGACGCAAATGAAGTGTGTCTTCTTTTATTTGCATCAAAAGGTGAAATTCTTACAAGACGGTGAACACCTGTCTCCGCCTGTAAAAAGCCGTATGCATAATCGCCTTTCACAATAAATGTTATGCTTTTTATTCCGGCCTCATCACCGTCTAAAATATCAATTGTATTAAATTGAAATTTCTTATCCTCAGCCCATCTGGAATACATTCTGACAAGCATTTGAGCCCAATCGCATGATTCCGTACCGCCGGCTCCGGCATGTATAGAAATAATGGCATTGCTTTTATCGTGTTTGCCCGAAAGTTTAGTTTTAACTTCCAGTTCCTCGGTATCTTTTTCCAATTTTTCTATATCTTTTTCCAATTCTTTGCTTAAATCTTCTTCCTGTTGTCCGTCTATTAAATTTTCAATTTCTGACAGGCTTTCTCTTCTTGAATTTAAATCTTTCCAATTCTCAACCAATTCTTTTAAGCCGTTCAATTTTGACATCGTAGATTTAGCTTTATTTTGATCCTGCCAAAAATCATTCTCCAAGACAATTTTATCAAGAGCTTTTATCTCTTCAAGTTTTGAATCAATGTCAAAGAGACCTCCTAAGAACATCTATTTGTACTTTTAGCTTTTCAAGCATTATAACTCCTATAAAACAAAAACTAATATTATGATAAACAATGCAAATAAAGAACACATATAAGCAAAAACATCGCCGAATCTGTCATAAATTGTCATATCTTCATTTTGATACGCATTGCCGATAAAACTTATATTTTCATTTACCTTTGTTTTTGTAACGACATTTCCGCTTGCGTCTATTACTGCCGATATTCCTGTATTAGCGGAAACTATTACGTTTTTTCTGTTCTCAACCGCTCTGAAAATATTCATAACAAAATGCTGATACGGAGCAAACGAATCAAAGAACCATGCGTCATTCGTATGATTTGTTAATATTTTAGAACCGTTCACAACCAATTTTCTCGATAAATCAGGGAAAAAATTTTCCGAACATATTGTTGCTCCGACGGCAAGATGATTATATCTGAAAATCTGCATAGCTTCACCTTTTGAAAAATCGCCCAAAGAATTTAAAACGCCAAAATATTTTGCCAATAATTTTCTGAAAGGAATGTATTCTCCGAAAACAACCAAATGATTTTTATTATGCGCATTCAATATTGTCCCGTCCTGTTTTACGGCGAAAATTGAATTATAAATTAAATCATTATAAAAACCCGGCGAACCTATCAAAGTCAGTTTTGAAAAAGATGCAATATTTTTTACAATATTCTGAAGTTTTAAATCATTCTGCAGGTATCCCGGCAATGCTGTTTCAGGATAAACCATTAAGTCTATTTTTTGATCTTTAAAGAATACGGCATTGCCGGATAAAGTCCGCAAAATATAGTCTACATAAGAATCATTCCATTTTTTATACTGGTCTATATTAGGCTGTACGACTCCTATAGAAATTTGCTCGCCGTATGTATGAAAATACTTATTTATTCTGAAAGAACCGTAAAATATTGTCGCGCAAAATACCGCAACCGCCAAAAACAAATAACGTTTATGCCCAGAATTCAAAAGCCAGTAATAAAGCAGCATATTAATAAATATTATAATGAAAGATAAGCCGTAAACGCCGAATATATCCGCTATTTGTATTATATGAGTAAACGAAGACTGCGAATATCCTATAATATTCCATCCGAATCCTGTCAGGAAATACGTTCTTATAAATTCAAGAGACACCCAGCAGCTTGCCGAAAAAATAGAAGATAAAACAGGATGAAAATGTCTTCTTGAAAAACTTACAAAACCGGACCATAACGATACATATAATGACAAATAAGCCCATAAAAAAAAGGATGCAATAATTGATTGAAAAAAAGAATCAGTATTAAATTGAAGAACAGAAAAAATCCAATACAAAGAAAAAACATAACAAACCATTCCCGATATAAAACCGTATATCAAAGAGTTCCTTACACAATTTCTCAATGAACAATATATGAGAGGTATAAACGCTATCCATGCCAGATAAAAAGCATTAATTTTCGGGAACGAC
Organism: Endomicrobiaceae bacterium; assembly: GCA_041672565.1. GTDB lineage: Bacteria > Elusimicrobiota > Endomicrobiia > Endomicrobiales > Endomicrobiaceae > Praeruminimicrobium. The sequence goes on along the minus strand of JBAYZJ010000073.1, from coordinate 54 downwards.
ATTGCTATTAATAAACCAGATAATATTGAAAGAAAAAAATATTTAATCCTAAAT
>JBAYZJ010000072.1:0-6870 GCA_041672565.1 Endomicrobiaceae bacterium | reverse complement strand
AACCAACAAAGAAATCGTCATTCATATAAGTAGGGGCGGTCCAAACAAGTTCTACTTGTCTATTACCGGCATTAGCTATAAGTTCTCTTGGAGCTTGTAAATCATATGCACTTGCAGTTACGTTTTCAGAAGCTTGAGATTCTCCTTGTCTGTAAACTGCTGTTACATAATAAGTATGTTCTTCTCCTGCAACGACGGCATTATCTTGGTAGAATCTACTTGTTATACTTGAAGCTAATATTTCGCCATCTTTATAGACGTTAAACTTCATTTGACCTTGATTTGATTTTAATTCATTTTTGTTATTCCTAACAAGACTAATACCATGTTGCCAATTTAAAGTAATTCTATTTAGTCCCTCAGTCGCTATTAAGGTATGAGGTGCGATAATTTGGTATGCAACAGTTTGAACAGTATTAGAAGCTGATGAAACACCAAGATTATAAACTGCTTTAACATAATAACGATAAGTTACGCCCGGCATAACATTTGTATCAACAAAGTCAGCATCGGAAACAGTTTCAGTGATAGCTACATTATTACGGTAAACTTGATAACCTTCTAAAATTAGAACATTATCTCTATTACTCCTTGCTGAAGAAATAGTATTTCTTGAAATATTCATTACAGGAGCTTGCCAAGTAAGAGCTATTTGCATATCACCGGGAACAGCAGTAAGTTGGGTAGCCGGTAACAATTGATAAGGAGTAGCAGTTGCTATTTCAGAAGCAAGAGAAATTCCCTGAGTATAAACAGCTTTTACAAAATATTGATATTCTGTATCTGCAACAACATTATTATCAAGATAAGACAACTCATTTAATTCGCTAATTAAATTATTATTTCTAAATAATTTATATGCTACTAGTTGTTGTCCTTCTTCTATTGTAGGGAGTTCCCATTCTATTGTTATTTCGTTTTCACCGGCTTGAGCTATTACATTTTGAGGAGCGTTAAATACAGGTAATTCTTGAGCGTCAAAACTAACATCATCAAGATATACATAATTTCCACCGGTAGATAATCTATTAAAAGCGATATGAATAGTTTGATTCATATAATCTGATAGATCAACAACATATTTTTGATATTGTGTTTGCAGTGATCTATAATCTAAAGTCGCAACAGTTTCAAATCCGATTAAAGATTGACTTGAAGTAGATATTTTCACATAAAGGTATTCATCTGCTTTATCCATAGTAGTAGTATTAGAATGATCTCTTGCAAAGAAAGAAAGTGTTTTACTGTCTTCAGTAACTTCAACAGGAGGACTAATCAACCAATAATCTCCTCGGGTATTGCCAACCATAGCAGATTTATTGCCTGTATTGGCATACTCAGAATTATTTCTTTCGCGCCAGCTGCCGTTTGCATCTCCAATATGTGTATTGATCCAATCTACTCCCGGGAAGTTATCGTTTTCAAAACCATAAGTATAAGGGAAAATAGAAATAATATGAGGTACTATTTCAACTTCATAAGTTACAGCTTCTGACATACCGTTTGAATAAACAGCGTTTACGGCATATTCGTGAATGCCAACAGAAACATTAGTATCTGTAAAGTTTAATTCTTCAATAATGTCATCAGAAACAGAGACTCCGTCTCTAAAGATTTTGTAACCTTGTGCTGCTGAGGATTCATTAATTTCCCAATTAAGATATACATTATATTCATAAGCAACTGCAGACAAATTAATAACAGGGAGCATATCATCAACTATTACTTCAAGAGTGACATAATCTGATTCACCGTTAGCAAATACGGCAGAAACAGCATAAATATATCCACCCGGTTCTAATTCGGTATCAGTGAAAGTATTTTCAGTAATCAATTCTTCATTTAACAATACATCATCTTTCATTATGTTATAACCGAGCAATGCTCTAATTTCATTTCCCGGAGCCAACCAATTAAGAGTAACATCATAATTTGTTACAATAGCATTAAGCTGTGTAACAATATTAATATAATCAACCTCAACACTGATTGCTTCCGATAAAACTCCACCGGTAGGATAAATGGCTTTTATAGCATAAGTATATATTCCGGCTTCAACTACAGTATCTGTATATAAGCTATCTTCAATAGTAAGTTCTACTAAAAGTTCATCATTTTTATATATATGATAAGCTTCAACAAATTCAGATTCTGCACGATCCCAACTAAGAGCAAGGGTATATTCTGTTAATTCGTATGCTAAATTAGTTGCAGGCACTAAATCATAAACAGTAGTTTCTACTGTTACAATTTCAGCCGGACCATTATCATAAACTGCTATAACACCGTAAGTATATATGCCCGGTTCAACTTCTATATCAGTAAATTCTTGTTCTGTTGTTTCAGCAAGCAATATTTCACCACGATAAATTTGATAGTTCAATAAAGCTCTATTTTCTTGTAAGTGTTCAGGTACATCCCAATTAAGAGTAACATCATAATTTGTTACAACAACATCAAGATTAACTATAGGCTGAATATTATCAATAATTACTGAAATAGAAAGCAAGCTTGATTCTCCACCATTATAAACAGCTTGAACTGCATAAGTATGAACACCATAATCAACTTCTTCATCTAAATATGTAGTCTCTGCAATAAGCTCTTCGGTTAAAAGTTCTTCATTACGATAAACTTTATAACCAACAAAAGCTCTGTCATTTTGTAAGTGTTCAGGAGCTTGCCAATTAAGAGTAACCTCATTATCATCAACCATAGCTGTTAAATTTACAGCCGGAGGAGTAGGTTCGTAGGTAATTTCTATTTCAGGTAGGTAAACAATATTTGATTCATAAATGCCATAAACTGCACGTACACCATAAATATATGTTCCCCATGGAACATCACTATCTGTAAATGTTGATGCATTTAAAAGATCTTCATTAAGTAATTCATCATTACGATAAATTTTATAACCTAATAAAGAACCAATTTCTTCATTTCCGGCATAAGGTAACCAATATAAAGTTACGTTATTTTGTTCTACTGTTTGAGTAACATTAGTTGGTACTTGAACATAAACAAAATGCATATTAACTTCAACTGTTGTAAAAATAATAGGTTCTGCTTCATCGTTATCATAATTTTCATATCTTGCGGTAACTGCATACAGATAATCTCCATCTAAAATTTCCGGATCTGTATAAGTTAATTGTGAAACAGGTAAAGGTTCTTCATTAATTTTAACCCAGCTTACTCTACTTCTACCAAAATACTTACGCCATATATCAAAACCTGTAACATCACCAAACTCTAAATGAGCAGGTGGAGCAGTCCATGTCAAAATAACAGTATTTTCATTTTCCGGAATTTCAACATTTAAATCTTCAGGTTCAGGTAAATAGAAAAGATTTAAAGATACTGATTCTGTTTCTGATTCACCACTCTCGTAAACGGCACTAACAGAATATGTATATTCTCCATTTACCAAATTTTCATCTGTATATGTTAAATCAGCGACAGGCTCTTCGGTAATCAAGACTTCATCCCTGTAAATATTATAACCTAACTGAGCTCTGAGACCTGCAGGATTACCGGGTGCAATCCAACTAAGGATTACATCATCTTGATACTGTTCACAAGCTAAATCTCTTGGAGGCATAATATGTTCATAATCTACAGTTACATCGACAGTAACGGCTTCTGCTTCACCATTTCGGTAAACAGCTACAACAGAATAAACATAAGTACCGTTTAAGATATTGTCATGAGTATAAGTTAAAACATTAAGCAATGCTTCTTCATTTACAAGCTCTTCGTTTCTGTATAAATTAAAGCCGAGTAAACCGTTAAAACTGTCATAGCCTTCCGGATATTCCCAAGCTAAGATCACATCATAATCATCCACTTCTGCCGTTAAATTTTGTACAGCTTGTATATCATCAACTTCAATTTCAATAACTATAGGTAAAGATTCTCCACCTGTATAATCATAAACAGAAGTAATCTTATAAATATATGTGTCCGGAGCCATATCTTCTTCAACAAAAGTAAGAGCTGTAATAGGAGTTTCTGTTAAAAGTTCATCATTACGATAAACATTATAACCGATAAAGTTATTAGCATCTCTACTTGAACGCTTACTACTTAGCATTGCTCTACTTGAATGAGCTTGCCAATTTAAAGTTATCGTATAATAATCCACAAGATAAGTTAAATTAACCGGAGGGATTATATTATCAAGAATTAATTCAACTTCCACAGGGAATGATTCTGCGTTATCATAATCTTCATATACTGCAGTCACATAATAAGTATAATTACCAAATACAACGCCTTCATCAGTAAAGTTCAAATCAGCAATAGGGGTTTCATTTAATAGATCTTGATTTCTGTATATATTGTAGTTAACAACTAAACGATCGTCAAATTCCGGAGCATCCCATACAAGATCTACAGTGTAAGTACCTGTTGTATTATCAAACGCTGTTTCAGCTACAATATTTTGAGGGGCATTATATCCAAGAGGTACAGCTGCTGAAATATTTGAAGGAATAGATTCACCTTCAGGATTATCATAAACAGCAGTTACATAATATGCAAATTCTCTTTCTCTGTTATCATTATCCACATAGCTTGTTACATTTGCTTCTACTTGAACTAAGAATTCAAATCCTGCATATTCATCAGATCTGCGTAAAGAACTTCTTGCAGGGACATCTCTTTCTTGTTTGTATATATTATAGCCGGCAAGTTCTCTACCTGTATTAAATTCAGGTACCGGAGCTTCCCACATAAGCTCTACTCTACCATAATCAGAAGTAGCGGTAAGACCTGTAGCAGGGAAAGCATCAGCAACCTCAACAATAATATTAACAGGAGTAGCTTCTGATTCTCCACCATCATATACAGCACTAACATAATAAGTATGTTCACCATCAGGAACGTTTGTATCTGTATAAGTATTAGCAGAAATAGTCTCTAATAATTCTTCTCCGCGATATACTTTATAACCGGTCAAAGATCTAACCTCAGAAACAAATTCTTCTCTACTAACTCTACGATTACCTGAACTTGAGAATGTAATATATTCATCACCGGGAGCTTCAGCAAGTCCTTGAATTAACCAGTTATATGAATGTATTGGCTGATAATTAAACATAGTTGTCCAGTTATCTTGGCTTGATCTTTTTAAGAGGTTACCTGAACCGTGTTGTCTTGGTCCGGCATCACATCTTGCTGTTGCAAGTCCGGGTTGAGTTACTTCATAGCCAATCCAAAGTTCTCTGTTTTGTGGTATATTAACAGGAGTATCAAGTGTTACTTCATTCCATTGATTAGCTGTCACTCCGGTAACTTGTTGTTCACTAACTAAAAATCCGGGGTTATAAGGACCGGAAGATCCGCCAACCCATACTTTAATAGTATAAATATCTTGAGCAACTCCGGGAACAAATTTAACCTTTGTTAAAGTTGCACCTCTTAAGTCGCCTAATTGTTGAGGTGTAAATCTATGTGCCGCAGTATAAGTCTCATTAGCAATACCAAAAGAATTTTGTGGTGTATCTCCTTGTTGATGTGTAAACCATCTTTCCCCAATACTATGATTATCCCATTCTAAAATAACATTTCTTGTGCTATCAGGATTTATCGCTGTTAATGAATTTGGAGGGAACAAGACATCAAAAGCAATATCAAAAGGATTAGAATGTTCTGATAAAACTATTACACCTGTTTCTACTTCATTTACAATTTCTTTATATCTCGCTCTTACAGTATAAGTATTCAAACTTCCATTTAACGGATTTCTGTCTGTATAATCTGTAGTAATTAAATTACTCGCAATTAAGATATCATTTCTATATAGATTATAGGAATCTAAAACAATAGCATATCCACCTGTTCTGGTAAATCTGCTTCTTAATACTACAGGAGCTTGCCAATTAACATTAATATAATTATCAACTAATTGAGCTGTTACATTAGTTGGAGCATCATAAGTAGGAACAACATCACTATTAAATGTTACATTATCAACATAAATATAGTTACCACCTGTTGCTACTCTTTTGAAAGCAACATAAACAGACTGTCCTACATAATCCTCTAAGTTAACAAATACTCTACGATAAAGAGGCATTAAATCTTCTGAATCTAAACTTACAACAGGGTCACCGGTAAAATCATTAATACCTGAACCACTTGTTGAAATATAAACTTCCAGATACTCATCATCTTTATCCCAAGTCTCTAAATAAGTATGATCTCTGACAAAGAATGAAAGTGTTTTATTGTTATTAGCCACGTTTACAACCGGACTAACTAACAAGTAATCACCTGCATCTCTGCCAACCATAGCCGAATTATTGCCACTGTAAGCATAAGGCTCTGAATCCATCAATCTCCAATTAAAATTATTTTCATCACCTGTGATGGTCCAACCTAAAGGAGGAAATACGTCACCCTCAAAATCTTCAACAACAGGTTCTGTAATACTTACATTTATGGCTTGCCCGGTTAAAGGCACATTATAAGTTTGACCTGATGAATATGTAAACCTTAAATTAGCTGATTTATTTCCTGTAGCAGCCGGATTAAACTTCACCCCAACAGAACCAAAATTTGCTCCCATAGCTTCTAATGCATAAGGTAACTCAGGTGTATTTACAAGTTGGAAATCACTTGCATTAGTACCAACTAAAGTAATAGCAGTTACATTAAATTCACTATCTGTATTGTTTAAGAAAGATACATTTTGAGTAGAAGATGCTGAACCAGTTGCAAATGTTCCAAAATCAACTGACTCAGGACTTACTTCAAACGGAGGAATTGGAAAAACTTTTACATTGTCAATATATAGATTAAATTGATTTTCATCAGAATAACAATTAAACCCTAAATAATAAATACCTGAGACTGAAGGAGTAAAAC
>JBAYZJ010000071.1:0-7087 GCA_041672565.1 Endomicrobiaceae bacterium | reverse complement strand
AGTTTTTCTTAAATCAAAAATGAGAATACTTTACTGCGCTGTAACAAGTTTGTGCAACGTAAAATGCATAATGTGCCAAATAGTAAAGAATAAATGGGAACTGCCTGAACATGCCGTGGATGAAATTATTGCGGTAATGCCGTATTTGGAAAACGTCGTATGGCAGGGCGGCGAAGTCTTTTTATATAAGCATTTTGAAAGATTAATGGATGAAGCCGGTAAATATAACGTAAATCAGGAAATCGGCACCAACGGACTGCTGCTTAATGAAAGAATTATCAATAAATTAATAAAATATAACGTTGATTTGGGAATTTCAATAGACGGATTGACTAAAGAAGTGTATGAGTATATCAGAGTCGGAGCCGATTTCAATCTGCTTATTAATAATCTTAAATTATTAAAAAAAATCAGAGCCGGTTTCAGCGGTAAAAAAACGAACTGGCATTTAAATGTTTTGGTGATGAAAAAAAATCTTAACCAGATAGAATATTTTCCGGAATTTGCGAAAGAATACGGATTTACAAAATTGTGTATAAATGCTTTCGGTCCTGATTTTGACTCAAAAGAAGAAAATATATTTCATTATAATAAAAGCAGAGAGTTTGAACTTAAAATAATTGATATAAAGAAAAAAATAAATAAAAAGTGCAAAGAATTAGGCATAGAATTATTCGACAGTCTGCCTGATTTTAAAGAGCAGGAATCCGTTTTGCAGGTTATTGAAAATAATAAAGAAAATCAAGAGTATAATGAAAACAAAAGACAAAATATAAGAGAAGCTCTTTTTTGTCAGGTTCCGTGGAGAAGAATATTTATAGATTCCGACGGAAGCATAAGACCGGAATGTTTTTGCGACAGAAAATATCCTATAGGGAATATTTCCGATGACCGTATAGAAGATGTCTGGAATAATAAATTTATGCGGAAATACAGGGAATCCATAGTTAACGGGACTAACCGCAATATTTGCAAAAAGGATTGTTTGGAAAGAAGAATCCCTGAAAAAGTATTGAATTATGTAGTTAATCCGAATTTATTTTGGTGGGATATTTGACAATTGTCAGAAGTGTATAATAAAATAAGTTTAAAGTCTTTATAAAAAAGATATTTAAACAATGAAAATTTTTGCGGTTTCTCAATATTATTTAAGTAAATTTAAGGAAAAATTAACGCATGCATATATAAATATAGATTTATATTATGCAGTTATATCTTTTCTTCATTTCTTTTTAACTTTTTTTACAGACAGTTTTGTTTTCACAATTCATTACAGACAGATTTCAGTATTGAAATATGCAGCCGTCAAATTAATGCTCATGGCGGTCTTGTTTGTCATTTGGCAGCTCATAGGACATGCCGTCCGAATTTACAGAAAAAGTTTATTTGTAAGAGAATATGCAAAATTTACGTTTATATATTTTGATATTATGCTGTTGTTTCTTCTTGCTGTAATACCCGGCAATATTAAAGAGCATGCCGATTTTTACTATCTTGCAAATACCGCCGCTTTAAAAGATACCATAATGTTTGAACCGTTTGTAATGGAGTATTTTAGAATTTTTTCAATGATGTTATTTCCGTGTTTAAGCGGCATAGTTTTAGGGCAGCTTGTCGTAATATCTTCAATAGTCGGATATATAATGACAAGATTCAGCATGTGCTTTAAATCATCTAAATTAGTATATTTTTTATATATTCCGTTTCTGTTGTTTTTAGTTATACAGAATAATTTGTTTATGGATACGTGCATAATGTATTCTTATCTGATTTTGCTTCTGGTTTTATTATTGTTTTTTATGAAAGCACGCAATGAAAAAATTACAAAAAAGAATATGACGGTTATAGCTTTAATCACGGCGCTTTTGGGAAATTTAAGAGCTGAGGGAATATTGTTTTTAGTTTTTGTCCCCGTAATATTTGTAATAATTAATTATCATAAAATTAAAGAGAAACAAATTGTGTTTTTTCTTTTGGTTTTGTTTTTTTCGGCTGTTGTCCTGATGCCTAAATACATTAATGTTTCTTTTATAAGCGCTCAGGAAGGTAAATATGAAGGCGCATATAAGAAATTATATATAATAGATTACAGTTTTAAAGTTTTATTAAAGGAAGCGGTTAGACGTAATGACCGTGAAATTTTATCCGAGTTTGATTCATATGAGGATGTTAATTACATGCTTGCGGATTCAACTAAAATAGGGATGCCTTTTTATGTAAACCTGCCTGAAAAGAAGAGAAAAAAATTCGATATTATCGCCGCAAAGTTATCGGATAAATATAAAAAGACTTATCTTATTTATAAAATAAAAGATTCTTTATTGGAATCATATAACCACGCAATTTATAAGATTGGGATCGAAAAGATAAATTTCAGCGATAATAAGGGAGCAAAAAAAGCGTATAACCGAATAGACGAAAGATTGATGCTGTATTGTAATGATATGAGAAATTACTTTGTTGATTTCTTCAAAAAACATTCCACGTCAAAAGGGAGTTTGATTTTTCCTTTAGGGATAATTTTTTCAATATTATTGATTTCGGCATTGTTTATGAGAAAAACTTTATTTTTATTATCGGCATTAATACTGATTCATTCTTTTTCGGTTTCTCTTTTGGCGCCTTACGGAGCGTTTAGATATAATTTCAGCCTTTATATGTACGGATATTTAATTTTTGCGGTATTTATTATATCGACAATATATAATTTAAAAGCTGCAAAAAAATTAAAATTTTTTATTTAAATATGCGTTCATAATATGTTAAAATAATCATAAATAATGAAGATTAGGGATATATTATGAAAAAAGCATTGATAACAGGAATAACCGGTCAGGACGGCTCATATCTTTTGGAGCTTTTGCTGGAAAAAGGATATGAAGTTCACGGTATAATAAGAAGAACAAGCGTTCCGAATTTATCAAGGATAGAACATATAATAAATGATGAAACTAAAAAGGACAGAGTTTTTTTACATTTCGGAGATTTATCAAGCTCGTCCAGTTTGCTTAGGCTTATTGAAGAAATTGTACCTGATGAAATATATAATTTAGCCGCCCAAAGCCAGGTTTATGTAAGTTTTGAAATTCCCGAATACACAAGTGAAGTAACGGGATTAGGAGCGGTAAGACTTCTGGAAGCAATAAGAGTTTTGAAAAAGAACATTAAATATTTTCAAGCGGCTTCAAGTGAAATCTTCGGTCTTGCGCAGGAAGTTCCTCAAAATGAAAATACTCTTCTCCGTCCGAAAAATCCTTACGGCGTGTCAAAATTATATGCGTATAATATGACTTCGGTTTATCGTCAGACATTTAATATGTTTAACTGCAGCGGTATATTGTACAGCCATGAAAGTCCAAGACGTTCTGAAAATTTTGTTACCAGAAAAATAACAAAAGCCATTGCAAGAATTCTTTCAAAAAAACAAAATGAATTATATCTCGGAAATCTTGATGACAAAAGAGACTGGGGATTTGCAAAAGATTATGTTGAAGCAATGTGGCTTATGCTGCAGCAGGATACATGTTCGGACTATGTTATTGCCACAGGAGAACTGCATTCCGTCAGAGATTTTTTGAATGAAGCATTCGCTCTTGTAAATTTAGATTGGAATAAATACGTCAAAATCGATAAGCAATTTCTAAGACCGCTTGATAAAACAAGTCTTTTTGTAGGCGATTCGTCAAAAGCGCGTGAAAAACTAGGTTGGCGGCCGAAAACTTCGTTCAAAGAATTAGTTAGACTTATGGTAGTTGAAGATTTACATTCAGAAGGTATAAATATTTAAAGATGAAGATTTTGCTAATAAATCCTCCGGATGACAATCTTATAGATTGTTATGCTTATCAAAACGGAGAGGTAGGTATAGATTCTCCTGATTTCGGCAAATTCCCTTCACTGGGATTGCTTTACATACTGGGATATTTGGAAAAATATGCCCCGGAATATAATTTGTCCATAATAGATTGTATCGCTGAAAAAGTCACATACGAAGAATTAAAATCAAGAATATTAAAAATAAGACCCGATTTAGTTGGAATTACAAGTTTTTCTATAGCTTTAATCGATATAATAAAAACGGCTGCCATGGTGAGAGAGCTTTGTCCGCAGGCGCATATTTGCATGGGCGGTCATCATCCGATGGCTTTTCCTGTAGAAGCTCTTCAGTTAAAAAATTTTGATTCTATTATAATAGGCGACGGCGAAAAGCCTTTTTACGAACTTGCAAAAGCTCTTGAAAAAAATAATCCTTTAACGGGTATTTCAGGATTATATACAAAAGAAACCATTTCAAAATATGTGTCGGGATGCGGCTTGGCCAAAGAAGAAGATTCAAGATTTTTATATCCAGTGCAGCTTAAGCCTTCATACATTGAAAATCTTGACGATTTGCCTTTTCCTGCGCGTAAGTATTTATCTCATGTGCAATTTTTCAGTATTGTCGGAATATCAAAAAAATTTACAACTATAATAAGCAGCAGAGGTTGCCCTTTTCATTGCGTTATGTGCGATGTCCCTTATAAAAAATACAGGGCAAGAAGTATAAAAAACATTGTTGATGAAATAGAAGAGTGTATGAAAGAAGGATATAAAGAATTTCATTTTTATGATGATATGTTTAATATAACGCCTGACAGAATAATTGATTTTTCAAAAGAAGTTCTTTCTCGTAAACTTAAAATTATATGGGATTTCAGAGGAAGAGTAAATACGGTAACTAAAGAATCTTTGAAAATTGCAAAAAAATCAGGTTTGAGAATGATATCTTTCGGAGTTGAAACAGGGACAAATGAAGGTCTTAATTATATAAGAAAAGGCACAACCGTTGAAAAAATCAAAGAAGTTTTTAAAATATGCAATGATTTAAAAATAAAAACTATCGCTGATTATATGTTAGGTTTCCCTTTTGAAAAAACAAAAGAAGATATAAATAAAAGCATTGATTTCTGCATATCTTTAAAACCTGCGTATGCTCTCTTTTCTGTATTGATTTTATTTCCTAACACCCCTATATATCAAGAAGCAGTTATGAAGAAGCTTGTAAATCCGGAGCGTTGGCATCAATTTTGTTTAAATCCGTCAAAAGACTTTTATGTTGATTATTGGGAAGAGTTTTTTACCAGAAAACAGCTGCTTGATTTCCAAAAAAAAGCGTTCAACAAATTCTATTTGCGATTAGGCTATATATGGCAGTCTGTAAAAAACATTTCTACATTTAATGAATTTTTAATGAAAACAAAAGGATTTTTTTTGCTGCTTAAAAAATAATTTTGCTATAATCTTCTCATTAATATCTGTCAAGAGATTCTTAAAATGAAAATAGTATTAATCAGAACAAATGCTCCCGCATTACAATTGGTTCCTCCTTTGGGAATAGGTTATATTTCTGCGTATTTAAATAAAAATTGCGTAGAAACGGTGATAATTGACGGCTTAAGAGATAACATAGATAATAAAACAATTCTTGATATTGTATTAAAAGAAAAGCCTGACGCCGTCGGCATAACATGTTTAACGGCAGCCTATAATGAAGTTATTGAAATGGCTAATCTCGTCAAGAACAACAATATCAAATGCATAATAGGCGGAGTTCATCCGACGTTTATTCCGTTTCAAACTTTAAAGGATTCTAACGCTGATTTTATAATTTGCGGCGAAGGCGAAAAAAGTTTTTTACAGCTCGTTCTCAGCAATTTTGTAAATACCGGAATAAAAGGGGTGTACAGCCGCGATAATTTGAAAGATGAAAAACAGAAAGTCGATTTTTCGGATCCTATTGAAAATCTCGATGAGCTTCCTATTCCTGACTGGGAAAAATTAATGCCTTATAAATATGAAGGCAGACCTGCCGGGCTAATATATAAAAAAACGCCTATCGGTTATGTAATGACCAGCAGAGGCTGCGCTTCAAACTGTACTTTTTGCGCAAGTCCGGGCTTTTATAAAAGGAACGTGAGGTTCAGAAGCGTTGAAAACGTTATAGATGAAATTTTACAGTTAAAAAATATTTACGGTATAAAAGAAATAAAATTTATAGACGATAATCTTGTTCTTGACAAAAAACGCGCAATGAGGCTGTTTGATTTAATGATTGAAAATAAAATTAATATGCCCTGGGGATGCACTTCTGGATTGAGGGCGAATAATGTGGATGAGGATATAGTTGCAAAAATGAAAGAAGCGGGATGTTATAATTTTAATATAGGAATAGAAAGCGCTAATCCGCAGATTTTGTTAAATATAAACAAGCAGGAAACCATAAAACAGATTACAAATGCGATTAATCTTGCGGATAAATACAAAATAGTATGCGGAGGATTTTTTGTTTTTGATTTGCCGGGTGAAACAAAAGAAACAATGGCTGAAAGTATAAAATATGCAAAAAAATCAAAATTAACTTTGGCGACTTTTAATATTCTTGACATTCTTCCCGGTTCAAAATTATGGGATGATTTAAATTATAAATTTGACAGAAATGATTTGGAATACAGTTATTCCGAGCCGAGATGCGTTCTGGGAAATTTGACTAAAAAAGATATTATAAAAGCGCAGAAAAAAGCATTTATTTCATTTTATTTAAGACCGAAAATAATATTTAAACTTTTAAAATTTGTAAAAAAAGAACCTGTTAAATATTTTTTTAAAAGAATATTGAAAATAGTCTGAAATAAGGGAGGAGAAGTGATAGAATACGTAAAAAACGGCGAACAATTATTGGCTATAATCGTAAGAAACCGTTATGAACAGAAAGGCCTTAAATTTTTTACTTCGGAAAAAGCTGGCCAGCAAATAGGATGCGTAGGCCATCCTAAGGGGCTTTCGGTTGACGCTCATGTGCATAATATGGTTAAGAGAGAAGTTTTTTATACAAGCGAAACTCTTATAATAAAAAAAGGAAAAGTAAGAGCTGATATATATGATAATAATAAGAAATACATAGAGAGTAAAATTTTGGAACCGGGAGACGTAATATTGTTTACTGACGGCGGCCACGGTTTTAAATTTCTTGAGGACTGCCAGATGGTTGAAATCAAGCAGGGACCGTACGCCGATAAATACGATAAAGTGAGATTTAAAGGCATAGAAG
>JBAYZJ010000070.1:0-7148 GCA_041672565.1 Endomicrobiaceae bacterium | reverse complement strand
TTTACGTTTTACTTGTTCTTTCTTCAATAATAGTAAGCTTAAATCTTCACTCAATAGGAGGCCTGCTGATATACAGTTTGATTGCTCTCCCTTCCGCTTCCGCATATCAGCTTACGTACAAAACCAGCACTATGTACTTTATATCGTCTTTACTCGCCGTAATATCTTGCATCACGGGCTTGTTTATATCTACGCTTACGGCACTGCCTGTCGGAGCAACAATAATAATAATCTCTTGCGTATTATTCCTGTTATCGGTTTTATTTTCAAAAAAGAGGAACTATGAAAAGAAAACATTTTTTTAATATCAATGCCGATACATGGGATAATCATATCAATCCGTATAAAGAAAAAAGAATAACCGGGCTAATGATGTTATTGCAGTTAAAAGAAACCGACAGCATTATAGATATAGGAAGCGGAACAGGAATTCTTGTTCCGTATTTAAGAAAACTTATCAAAAATGACAGCAATATAACAGAACTTGATTTTTCAAAATGTATGATTGATAAAGCAAAAGAAAAATTCGGAAATAAAATCAATTATATTGTCTCAAGCGTTGAAAAATTAAATATAAAGGACAATTCTTTTTCAAAAGCGGTTATTTTTAACTCTTTCCCGCATTTTGAGGATAAACAAAAAGCTTTGTTTGAAGTTTTCAGAATATTAAAAAATAATGCTATAATATTGCTTGCCCATTCAGATTCAAAAAACGTAGTTAATAACAGACATAAAGAAATAGGCGGAGTTATTGCGAATGATGTTTTTCAAAGCAACGATGATATGATTTGCATGTTTAAAAAAGCAGGATTTAAAAAGATCGAAATTACTGATAATAATGATGTTTTTTATATAAAAGCAATTAAACAGGAGGAGTAATCAGGATGTATAAGCTCGTTTTAATCAGACATGGAGAAAGCGTTTGGAACAAAGAAAACAAATTTACCGGATGGACTGACGTAGATTTATCGGAAAAAGGTGTTCAGGAAGCTGTTAAAGCAGGGCAACAATTAAAAAAAGACGGTTTTACTTTTGATTTGGCATATACTTCAGTTTTGAAAAGAGCAATTAAAACTTTATTTAATGTTTTGGATCAAATGGACAGTTTATGGATACCTGTAAAAAAATCTTGGAAATTGAATGAAAGGCATTACGGAGGACTGCAGGGGTTAAACAAATCTGAAACTGCACAGAAATACGGAGAAGAACAGGTAAAAATATGGAGAAGAAGTTATGATATTCCTCCTAATCCATTAGATATTTCAGATGAAAGATACGCAGGCAACGATCCAAGATATCATGATTTGAACAAGGAAGAAATTCCTCTTACGGAATGTTTAAAGGATACCGTAGCAAGAGTCATTCCTTTTTGGAATGAAGAAATAGCTCCTAACATAAAATCAGGGAAAAAAATAATTATAGCGGCTCACGGAAACAGTTTAAGAGCTCTAATAAAATATTTGGATAATATAAGCGAAGCAGATATTGTCAACTTAAATCTTCCTACCGCAATGCCTTTAGTTTATGAATTAGATGAAAATTTAAAGCCGATTAAAAACTATTATATAGGCGACCCTGAAGCAGTTAAAAAAGCTATGGAAGCAGTAGCAAATCAAGGAAAAGCTTCTAAATAATCTGTAAAAAAGAGTTCAGCTTAAAAAGCTGAACTCTTTTTTTAATACTTTAAATTTTTATAAGATTTTCAATTAATAAATTTTTATTTAAACTTTCGATGCTGCAATTTAATGAATTTTTCAAACTATAAATACCGATTTCTTCTCTGACTAAATTATTTAATACGGCATCGGTTCCAAGTTTTTCCCCTATATCTTCAGCCAAAGTTCTTATATATGTTCCGCTGGAACATTTAACTCTTATGTTTATAATATTATCACTTAAGCCCAATACATCTATAGAGTATATTCTTACATTCCTTTTTTTTCTATCTATTGTAATACCCTGTCTCGCCAATTCATAAAGTTTTTTCCCTTTAACTTTCAATGCCGAAAACATAGGAGGAGTTTGTTCTATCAAACCTTCAAAACTTTTACATACATTTATTATCTGATTCTTAGTAATATGATCATAAGAAGATTGCGAAATTATTTTTCCGGAAAGGTCTCCGCTGTCTGTTTTGAATCCAAGCCTGATACCAGCAAGATAAACTTTATCCTGTTTCATAAAACTGTCCTGCGCTTTCGTAGCTTTTCCTACAAGAATCAACATTAATCCGCTTGCCAAAGGATCCAATGTCCCGCAATGCCCGGCCTTTTTCACATTTAATATTTTCTTTATTATGCTGACGAGTTTAAAAGAAGTTATTCCTGCAGGTTTATTTACAATAATCAGGCCGGAATAATCACTGTTTCCCACTGATTTTTTCCTTAAATGCATCAATCATTTGTTCTGCGGCATTATTTATATCTGCGTTAATGGTACAACCGGCTGCATTTTTATGCCCGCCGCCGTTAAATCTTTTAATCAATTCCAATAAATTAAAACTTTCAATTGATCTTAAACTTACTTTTGTTGTATTATCATCTATTTCTTTTAAAATACATCCTACTACCGCTTCAGGGACGGATATACAAAAATTTATAATGCCGTCCGTATCAGCATCAACGGCTTGTGATTTTTCAAACATGTCTTTTGTTAATTTAATATACACAATTTTACCGTCAGCATCAGTTTTTATGTTTGATAACGCAAAACCGTATAATTTAAGTTTATTTATATGTGTAGTTAAAAATAACTTTTTACAAATTTTATATGATTGTACTCCGTACTGTAAAAGGCTTGCCGCGACAAAATGTGAATTTGATGTAGTATTTAACTGCTGAAATCTACCCGTATCGGTAACTATTCCTATATATAAATTCTCAGCTTCCGCCTTAACCGGCTCTTTTTTTAAAGCTGTAAAAACATCATATATAAGTTCCGCAACGGAAGACGAATTCGGAACAATATAATTAATATCGCCAAAATTCTTATGTGCAAGATGATGATCTATATTTATTATTTTTTTTGCCTGATTAGGTTTTATTATATCTCCCATCCTGGCAAAATTTATACACTCTAAAATAACGGCGCAGTCAAAATCAGAGCTGATTTTATTTAAAATCTTAATATTTTTTGCACCTTTCATAAAAGACATATCTGAAGGTATAGGATCTATTGAACAGTGAACGACTTTTTTACCTAATCTTCTTAATAAAGACGCCAAGGCCAAACCTGAACCTATTGTATCTCCGTCAGGCTTCATATGGCCGGCTATAAAAAAAGTGTCGGATTTTTTTATTGTTGACGCTATTGCCTTTAAAATTTCTTTTTTTGTGCTATTCTTGAGATGAAGATTCATTTTCTTTCTTCTCTTGTTCTATTTTATCAAAAAGTTCAAAAACCCTTATAACCTTCTCGCCTGAATCATCATATTTAAACTCAATAGTAGGGGTTCTTCTCAAATTTACAGACTGAGCTAATCGAAATCTTATCTGCTTAAGATTATCTGTTAAAACTTTTTCGGAAGATTTAATATCATCTTGAGTACCTATCACAGAATAAAAAATCCTGCATGTCTGTAAATCATCAGTAAGTTTTACTTTTGTAACAGTTAAAAGACCTTTGTTAAGATCTTTTATATCTCTTAAAATTTCAACCATTTTTTCCTGTATTAATTCCGCTACTCTGGCAGACCTTTTATATGCTTTCAAAAATTATTCCTCTATTAATTTTCTTGCCGTCTTATCAACTATAAAGAATTCGATAATATCAGAAACTTTTATATCTGTAAATTTCTCTATAGAAATACCGCATTCATAACCTTTATCAACTTCCTTAACATCTTCTTTAAATCTCTTAATAGCTGCGGTATTCCCTTCAAAAATTATAACATTATCTCTAAGAAGTCTGATTTTAACGCCGCGCTGAGCTTTCCCCTCTGTTACTGTACAGCCGGAAACTGTTCCTGCCGATGAAAGTTTAAATACCTGTTTAACCAAAGCCTTACCGACAATTCTTTCTTTAGTATCAGGGTCCAGAAGCCCTTCCATTGCGGCTTTAATATCGGCAATCAATTCATAAATGATTCTATAAACATTTATGCTGACGCCCTCTGTTTCAGCAAGTTTTTCAACGGAAGCATCAGGTCTTATATTAAAACCGACTATTAAAGCATCTGAAGCAGCACCCAATACAACATCAGATTCAGTAATAGATCCGGCTCCTTTATGTATAATTTTTAAATTAATTTCAGAATTAGACATTCTTTCAAGAGCATCACACAAAGCTTCAAGCGAACCCTGAACGTCTGCTTTTAAAATAATTCTCAAATCTTTAACCTTGCCTGCATTAACATCAAGCAATGACAAATGCTGCCTAGGCCTTAAAGAATCAGCTTTCACCTTTTCCTTTCTGGAGTTCGCTATTTCTCTCACCTGTGATTCATGATCCAAAACGATAAACTTATCTCCAGCCTGAGGAGGTTCGTTTATTCCAAGTACCTCAACCGGCATGCTAGGCAACGCTTTATCAAATCTTTTTCCGTATTCATCAATCATTGCCCTTACTTTACCGTAAGTTGTCCCGACTACAAGATTATCTCCGATTTTCAAAGTTCCGCTCTGCACAAGCATCGTTGCAACGGTTCCTTTCTTAGGGTCAAGTTTAGCTTCGACTACAACTCCTTCAGCTTTCTTGTTTGGATTAGCTTTTAATTCCATCATCTCCGCTTTAAGCTGAACTAATTCAAGCAAGCTGTCTATATTAATTTTTTGCTTTGCAGATATATTAACCATTATTGTATCTCCGCCCCATTCTTCCGGCAAAAGACCGTATTGGCTTAGTTCCTGTCTGATTTTTTCAGGATCCGCAGCAGGCAAGTCTATTTTGTTTACTGCAACTATTATAGGGACATTTGCCGCTTTTGCGTGGTTTATTGCTTCTATTGTCTGAGGCATAACTCCGTCCGTCGCGGAAACTACCAAAATAACGATATCAGTTACGTCTGCGCCTCTTGATCTCATAGCCGTAAAAGCTTCATGACCCGGAGTATCCAAAAAAGTAATTTCACCTGTTGAAGTTTTAACTCTGTACGCGCCTATATGCTGCGTAATGCCGCCTGCTTCTCCTGCAATAACATTACTGTGTCTTAAAGCATCCAATAAAGATGTTTTCCCGTGATCCACATGCCCCATAATTGTTACAATAGGAGATCTAGGCAAAAGACTTTGAGAAGATTCTGATGCATTTTCCTCTTCAATATTTTCTTCAGCATATAATGATGCTAATTTTGCCTCAAAACCGAATTCATTCGCCAGCAAAATAGCAATATCGGTATCAAGCCTCTGATTTATAGTAGCCAAACTTCCCATGGACATCAGTTTTCTTAATATATCTCCGACTTTAAGATTCATCTTTTCGGCTAAATCTTTAACCGTTATAAGTTCATTTATATTAATTACAGGAAGATTTTTCTGCGGTTGTATTTCTTTTTTCTGTTCAATTTTCGGCTGCTGCTTAACAATCTTTTCTGTTTCTTCTTTTTTATCAACGGAAGCTTTCTCGATAACATCAGTAACAGCCTGTTTCTCGGAAGGCCGGCTTATAATTTTAGTTTCTTTTATTTCTTTAACCTGAACTTCTTCTTTAACAATCTTAGGCTGAACTTCTTCTTGACGGTTTTTATGCACAGAATGAACTGTTTTTTTATGAACTGTTTTCTCAATTTTCGCAGTCGCCGTATCTTTTTTTACGGCTTTAGCTTTTCTAACAGCCGTAGTTTTTGTTTTTTTATGAGTCGTTTCTTTCTGTTTAGAAGTTTTAGGAACCGATGCATCTGAAGCCTTTTTTGCACTGACGCTCTTTTTCGAAGCGGAAACTTTTTCAGATTTTTTAACTTTCCCGCCTGAAACTGATGTTTTACCTTTTTTAAGAGCAGTCTTGCCTTTCCCTGCAGTTTTTTTAGTTTTCTTTTCTTCCTCTAAATCTTTTTTTACAGATGTTTCTTTTGCAATCGTCATATTCTATCAACTCCTATTTCTGAGAAATTACTTCCTTCGCTGCTGAAATTATTTTTTCAGCGGTTTTCGGTCCTATGCCGGGCAAAGTCGTCAAATCATCTATAGTCAATTCGGCTATTTTTTTAATATTTGTAAGACCTGCCTGAACCAAAAGATCTATAATCTTGTCACTGATGCCGTTCAATTTTTCAAGAGCAGACGTTTGTTGTTCAAGTTTTTGCTCTCCTTCCTGTTTCTTTTGCTCTTCAGACTTTACGTCTATATGCCATCCGGTAAGTCTTGCGGCCAGTCTGACATTATGCCCGGATTTTCCGATAGCCAAAGAAAGCATGTCATTTGCAACTATAACTTCAGCTTTTTTTTCTTCCTCTGAAACCATAGCCACGCTCAAAACTTTTGCAGGAGAAAGTGCAGCCGTTATATATTTAACAGGATCGGAAGAATATGCGATCAAATCGATTCTTTCTCCTCTAAGCTCGTCAATAATAGGTTTTATCCTTGCACCTTTAACTCCGACGCATGCTCCTACCGGATCAACTTTAGGATTATGTGAAATGACTGATATTTTTGTTCTTACTCCGGGGTCTCTGACTATATTAACTATATCAACGACTTTTTCATAAATTTCAGGAACTTCTAATTCAAACAATACTTTAACCAAATCAGGATGAGCTCTTGAAAGAACCGTATTCGGACCTTTAATATTTTTTTCAGCTTTTATTATTATAGCTCTTATATGCTGACCTACTGAAAATTTTTCTTTAAAAACCTGTTCTGAAACCGGCAGAATGGCTTCGCTTCTTCCCAAATCAACAATTATATTTCTGTTCGCTATTTTATATATTGATCCGTTAACCATTTCCCCGATTTTGCCTTTCATTTCTTCATATAAAGAATCTCTTTCGGATTCTCTGATTTTCTGTACAATAACCTGTTTTGCAGTCTGCGCGGCTATTCTTGAAAAATCATCGGTATCCAAAGGTATTTTAACTTCATCGCCTATTTTAAAATTCTGACCGAGCTTCTTTGCTTCCTGTGCTGTTACTTCAAGCAGAGGATTTGAAACATGTTCCTCTACTTTTTTTATAACGTAAGCAGCCATTGCCCCCGTTTCAGGATCAACTTTTGCTT
>JBAYZJ010000069.1:0-7152 GCA_041672565.1 Endomicrobiaceae bacterium | reverse complement strand
GAATTTGTTAAAATAGATAATCAGGCTCCTGTTCTTGCAGATCAGACAATTAAACTTCGTAGTCAAAACTACGCTGTTACTGATTATTATGTAGTTCCCGGAGATTATGCTGAGTTAGAAATTGAATTTACTGATGCAGCTTATGATTATTCTGAATATGGAGATACAGCAAAACCGACTGTAATCATTAAAGATCTTGCTTCATTTATTGAAGTAAAAAAATATGATGCTCAAGGTGAACCTGTTCTTGATATAGATGATAACTTTATTTATGAAGCTCCTGAAAATCATTCAACTTTAGGTGGTTGGTTAGTTCCTGCCAGATATATTAGCAGATCCGGTAATCAGTGGACAGTAGAGATTACAGGTGATGATTTAAGAGCTAAATCAAAAACTGCTGATCCTTTAAATTCAGAGATTATTACAGTAGATGTTTATGATGTGGTAGGAAACACTGTAACTACAGCAACTAGATTTATCGAGATTGCTGAAGAAACAATCGTTCCTATTATCGTAGATAATGATAAAATTAATTTTACAACTCCAACAGAATCTCTTGGTGATGTTGAAGATGTTTTTGCTCCATTAAATACATACTTAACAAGTGGAACAAGACATTCAACAGTAACTGTTGAAATAGATGTTGCTCAAGATTATTATGTTGATGGAATCGAACTTACAGTTCCGGGATATGAAAGTCATTTTGATATTACATATCAAGGGCTTACACCTATTATTGAAGCAGGTGTTCCTGTTTCAAATAAAAGACTTGCTACATTCCATGTTAGTTCATCAGATGATTACAGTGTAACAGCTTCTTCTGTTGATTTTCAGGTAAGAGTATGGCGTTCACCATACGGTATGCCTGTTTATGAACAAACAAGAACGTTTAATGTTCAGATTGACAATCCTGTATTCTCAGGTGGAACAATTACTTCTGTAAGTAATGTAGATCCTGCAATTACAAATTATATCAAACCTGGTAGTCAGTTTGAAGCAACAATGACATTCCCAAGAGCTAATATTGTTGGTAAATCCGGAAAAGATTTAGCAGCAGCAGCGCAGTCTTATGTAAAAGGTTTGTTTAAACTTAGCTCTTCAGAAGCTATGACCGGTAATATTTCAGTAACTCAAGATATTACTCATAGTGCAACAATGACCTTAAAATGGAGAGCAAATGCGAAATCTCCTATTGCTGACGTAGTTGCTACATTCAATGCTACTGTAAAAAATGTTTACGGTATTATGATTAGAACATCAGATAACCCTGTCACAAAAACTAATGTTTATGTTGATAAAAATGCTCCTGTGATTGCAGATAATGGAATCATTATTAAGGTTGGTACTGATGAAACAGAATATAGTTATAATGCTACAGAAGCAATTTCTGTATATGAAGACTGGAATGAAATAACTGTTACCTTAAATGATCCTGTTATTACAGGAACTACTCCGGGTACAGGCATTACCGGTGCTCGTTTAAGATTAGTTCCTACAGGAACAACTTACACAGGTACTAATCAGATGGCTGCTTTAAATGCTCCGGTTACTTTCACTAATGCATCCGGTGCAACTACTGCAACCTTAAGCTTTGATTTAAGTGATCTTAATATCTCAGCTTATGATCTTTCAGTAGGTATGTATAATATTATTATTGATCAGATTACTGACAGGATTGGTAATACAGGATTAACTTATACACAAGCATTCTATTTCAACCCTGCAGAAACATCTATTACTTTATCAGAATTTGCAGACGGTACACATATAGTTAATTTAAGCGAAGCTACAGTTACTGATGATTCAAGACATCTTTTAGAAGCTCTTGTTAATGATCCTTCAGGAACAGTTAATGGTGTTCGCTTCCAGCTTTATTATGACTGGCAAAACAAATATGCTGACGAAGATAATCATTTTAATCCTGAAGAAAATAACCCGGAATTTGATTTAGATGATTATGATACATATATAAATCATTTAAGTTATGGATCTGTTACAGCAACAGAAGAACTTTATGATGAAGTTCCTCCATACCAGGCAAACTGGAATTTAAATACCGGTTCTAATTCCGGTACAGCACATAGAGATATCTATAATTGGGTACCTCAAGTTGGTACAGACCCATTCTATCCAAGAACCGGATCAGGTGCAACTCTTGCTACAGATCCTGTTCGTTATTTCCTTGTGAGAATTACAGCTATAACTCAAAGCAGATATATCTATGAAGATTATGTAAGAGTTGGTGTAAAAGATGATGTTGCTCCAATACCTAATGATCCTATTTTCCCTGAAGAAGTAACTTTCTCAGCAACTCCTGCACAAAATACACTTAATATCTCCACAGATTTTACAAATTGGCCGGATGTTAAGAGTGTTGAATATCAAATTAAGACCTTAGATGGTATTAACCAAGGTGATCCTATTGTTGTACTTAACCCTGCTTTAACAGCAACAAGTCCTTCCAGTTATGCAAATACAAATACAACAAACTATACAGGAACCTGGAATTTTGATGAATTTGGTACAGGTTATTATACCTTTACAGTTACAACAACTGACTATTCAGGAAACTCAGCTACATTTGAATACGAAGATGCAGAAATTTGGATTAAAAATCCTGCATTTGAAACTTCATATACTTTAACACTTTCAAATGTTAATCCTACTAATGATGATGTAGAAGTTTCTCCTGATTATGCATATAATGTAGATTCTGATACTCCTTCAAACGTAACATATTTTGGTGCTGATTATGCAGAAGAAATTGGCGAAATCAGAGCTAATGTTACATTTGCACAAGGTTTATCAGGAATCAGTAAATTCAGATTAGTAAAAAATACATACAATAAAGTTACCGGTCGTTGGATTGGTAGTGATGTTGCGGTAACTAGTCTTAATGATTCATATTATCATGGTGATGATAATGATTATGTTATCGATGATGAAGGTTATGTGATTGTAATAGATGAAAATGGATTTAACCAATTCCATAATATCACAGCACCTATCGATTTATATTTATTCATCCCTGAAGCAAATTATGCTACTGCAGAAGATGAAGACTATATTCATGAATATTATGTAGAACTTGTTCCTTTATATGAATTCTATTCTGAAGAAGAATTAGAAGAATTTAAAGAAAACAATTATGATTACAAAGGATTTGGAATTGATAGAAGAGCTCCACAAATTCTCAATGTAAGTGTTGATTATCCTGTTCCGGGATTAAACAAAATGTCATGGGCAATGCCTGCGACCTTCAGAGCATATCCTGACAGAACTTATGATTTCAATGATGTTGTAAACAATTCAACAATTCCGGTTGTAGAATGGAAACTTCCTATATGGAGTGATGATGAATGGAAAACAGCTGAAATTACAGGTCAAAGAATATTCGGCGAAGATATCGACAATCATTTCAGATATACAGAGTGGAATGTTGCCGGTGGAAGTATTGCCGCGTTCTTAGGTTCAGATTTCGAAGGTATCGTAAATCTTCGTTTATATGCAGTAGATGCTCTTGGTAATGAACATTATCAACCTTTCAATGTATATGTTGATAATAATGCTCCGGATACAAAATTCACTCATGTAATGCACGGAATTAATTATCCTGAATTAGAAAATATAGCAAATCAAGATAGTATCTATATTCAGTATAGTGATACCGGAAACGGTAAAGCAGATTTAAAACTTTTTGTAGATGCTTCTACTTTAAGTTCAGATGCTGTTATGCCTTTAATGGTTTATCAACAAAAACCGGGTACTAACAACTGGATGCCTGCTCTTTATGATCATGAAGCATGGAATCTCGGAGTAGCAGGAAATCCTGATCTTTATGAATTCACAATTCCAACTACTCATCAGGAAGCAGGAAATCACAGATTTATCGTTGTAGCTAAAGATATTCTTGGAAATCTTGAAGGTGATTTAGCAGGTAATCTTGCTGAATATATCGTGATTGATGAAAATGCTATAGGTTATGATGAAGATTTTGATTATGTAAGTGCTTTAGCAAAATATTTTGCTTATGATGAAAATTTAGGCACTTCATGGTTAGATCCTGAATCAGGTTCTACTTTTAAACCGGAATTAAATGCTTATGAAATAGCTCCCGGATATTATTTACCAAGATTTAATGAAAAACAAATTGCTGTTGATCTTATGGTTCATATTGAACACGTTAATGATGTAGTAGCTCAAGTTGTTGCTCCTACAGAAAATGACATAGTTCGTGGATATCAGATCTTTACAGCAGATACATTTGATCCTACCGGATATACTGATCCTGTTACCGGCTTATATACTGAAGCTTTATATTCTGATAGAGATAAAGTTACTTATATGAGTTTACAAAGAAATAGTAATGGTAACTGGGTTGAATTTAATAGAGTTGAAAAAGCTGATTCTATTCTTGTTCATTTTGAATTATTACGTAATAATGTGCCTGAATTCGATGGTTTACCATGGGTACCGGGCGTACATTTATATAATGGTAATGATCAATTAGTAGAACTTGAATGGAATAATTCTGCTCTTAAATGGGAAGGAAGCGTTAAATTAGCTACTAATAATGAATTAAATCCAACGTTAGAATATGATTTAACTTATAGATTTGACTTAAATAATGATGGAATTATTAGTGATTTAGATAATGCTTATGCTCCTTTATTATCAATTAGAGATATTCCTGAATTTACCTTAACTCCATGGTCTGTTTCTTATCATACTGCAATCTTTGCTCAAGGAATTCATGAATTCAGAGCAGTTCCTTTAAATGCAGATGAAGAAGAATTAGAGTATATGCAAACACCTACTAAACATATCTTTATTGATAATGTAGCACCTGTGATTAATACATTTGCTGCTCAACCTGGAGGCTTTATTTATAATGATGAAACAACATCACCTTATGGTTATGCAGGTCAAGTAGTTAAAGCAGGTCAAGAAGTTCCGTTTAACTTTGACGTGACCGGCTTATTAGTTGATGCTGATGACTATGATGAACTTAATGTAACATTCCAGTGGTCAGGTCAACCGGTTCATGTAGGACCTGAAGATGTTTACTACAGAAAATGGAATACAACTGAATTTAATAATAATGTATGGACAGCTCAGAATCCTCTTACTGATCTTATAGACAATAACTTAGTTAATGGTATTGATGATCCTGCAGAAGCTAACTCACCTTATTATATTAGATTTATTGCAAATGATGCTGCGGGTAATATTACTGTTTCTAATGAATATAAACTCTTAGTTGATGCAAGTCCTGCATATATGCAAATTACTACTGTTAATGAATTAGAAATCAATTATGAAGATGATAATGAAATCAATATCTTTAATTTACCTACCGCAGGAACTGATGTTGTAATTACTGCTATTGATATTACTGAAGATTTTGATCCTGCTCATACAGCAACTATCAATTATCAATACAAGGAAAATTATAATGATCCATGGGGCAATTTGGAAACTTCTGTTCCTATGCCTGTTGTAGATGACCAAGTATTGTTTACTCTTCCTGCTGAAGCAGTTCTTGAAGGTTACTTCAGATTTAGAGCTGTTGGTGCTGATATTCATAATAATGAAGGTGCCGGTAATTGGGTAACAGTACTCTTTAATAATACAAATGCCTATGCAGAAATGACATTCTTATCATTCAATAACGGTAACAGACAAGTATTACCATACGAAAATACAGACGGAACAATTGATTATTACTTATTCTCAAATGGTCCTACAGCTATTAACGGCGAAGTAATGCTTAACTTAAGAAATTATGAAGGTATAGAATCTGTTTCTCTTGAATATAGTACAGCACTTAATGAAAATGGTGAAATGGTTAATCCTGTGATTGCTACTCAACCTGTAGAAGTACCTGCATTCAATTCAGGTTCACCTGAAGTTACTATCGCTATTAATGATTTTGTAGCTCCTGTTCTTCGTGCTACTCAGTTCTATATTCGTGCAAAAGCAACAGATGGTCAAGGTAATTATTCTTACTCAGATAAAATTACCGTTTACAACAATGTATCTGCTACAGATGTTGCTCTTATATGGGAAGATTTCGATGGATTTATCGTAGAACTTGATAATTTCAATATCGACGAAGAAAATCCAAATGAAAAAGTCTATGCATTTGACTTAAATGCTTATGAAGATGATGAAGAAATTACTTTCACAGTAGCTTATGAAAACCAACCTGTCGCTCCATTTAATCTTGTTAATCAGTTAATCTTAACTGTTAATGATAATGTTATTTATAACACTATGCCTGAAGATGAAGATGCTATTGATCCGTTCAATAATATCTATCCAAAGGAAGTTACATTTAACTTTACTAAAGCAGAATTTATTGAAGCTTTAGGACAAGATGCTGCTGATGATACAGAAAATACATACGAATTAAAACTCATTGTAAAAGATCATGCAGGTAATGACAATACTCAGGAAGTTGAAGCTATTGAAGAAGTTCTCTTTGATAATTGGGCTCCAAGACTTGTTGTTGAACACTTTATTCTTAATGAAGATAACGAACATGAAGAAACTAATGCTGTTCTTTACAATGACACTGTTTACTTTACAGTAGAATATACTGATGAAATTGGTCTCTTTGCACAAGATGCTTTAGAAGCTACTTTCTCACATATATTCAGTTCAACTTATAATGTTACTGATACTGTAACTGAATATGAACTTGTAACTGAAGATGATAAAGATTATTTAGTATTTGCATGGACTCCATCTGAAGCTATGCAACAAAGAGTGCTTAATGGTCATGATGCTTTAGAAGTTGCTGTTAATATTAGTGTTACAGATTGTCTTGATAATACAAGAGAAATTGCACAAGATGCAATTACTTTATATTCAGGACATCATTCATTTGTACGACTTATGGTTGTTACAGATCAGTTAGCTGATGCTACTGACAGAAGAATTAACTATGTTAACTGGAATGCAAGTACTGCTGAAGTTCTTGAAGAAGTTGGTACAAACAGAACCGTAGATAACCCTGCTCCTGTTAAATTATATGCTTATGCTCCACATAATGCTGAGTTACCTACAAGCGTAAGATTTGAATACAGAAGAACCGGTTTTGTTGATGCACCATTTGTGGAAATTGCTGAAACTAACGTAGTTAATTCA
>JBAYZJ010000068.1:0-7188 GCA_041672565.1 Endomicrobiaceae bacterium | reverse complement strand
AACGGAATGGCAATCTCTGGTACAGTTACCATTAATAAATCATCCCCACCTAACATAAGAATGTTGAAAGGTAAAAAATCTTTATAATCAGAAAAATCATAGTTTTGAATCGTTCCTGTAAGTGCTTTTCTAAAAATTTCTCTTTGTTTAAACCAGAATTTTTCAAACTCTACTAAGGCATCAAAAACAGGCATATCTTGTAGTTCTTTTCTTTTTTTATTAAAACGTTCGCCCATTGCATTACCATCTATGGCAATAATAGCAATTTTGTTGTTTGAAGGAATTAAAGATGCATCAGCAAGATAACGCTTATCATTGTCTTCGTTTTCTTCTCTTTTTTCTTTAGTATTGCTAGGTTTTTTACCTAAATTATCGGGAAAGTCTTTATTTGTTATCTCTTTAATTTCTTTTAACAAATCACATAGTGTATCATTAGTCTTATAATCAGAAAATTTGTCACCATGTTTTTTAATTAGTTTAGTTACAACACTGTCGGTCTTCGTTTCCTTAAATCCATTACGAACAAAAATCTCAGGATTTTCTCCATCATCCCCTGCTAAACTGAAAAAAGGATTGTCAATATGATAATTGCTGTCCACTATCAAAGAAGCTATATCTGTTATCTCTTGTCCATTGGAACAAAATTCTTTATATGTCATATTACAAATTTCTTTTTCATAGTCTTTAATGTAAAAGCTAAGTTTTACACCCGGAATTTTTTCTTTAGCCTTCATTTTTACTTTTTTAATGAAACAATCAAGTTTTTCCTTGTCATCAAAAAATGTTTCAAAATGACCTCCTGCCGAGCAGATAACACCTTTTTGAAAATTATCACAAATATCATCTTTTTGCCATTTGTATTCAGCAGAAAGCTTTTCTGAAATTTGATTAGCATTTGAAAACTCATCCCATTGCTTAGAAATGGGATATTCCTTTCTTAAGTTCGGCAACTCTTTTACAAAAAACTCACCTAACAATGAGTTAGCCCCCAACATAGTCTTTAATCTTGGAATTTTAAAGATAAATGACTGAACCTTTTGGGTCTTAATTCTAAGATAATACATACTCGTCTCCTTAGTTAAAATTCTGCCCGGATGTAATTCAAAACTGCTTTTACGCCAATATAGTATAACAATAAAAAATATGTCAAGAAAAATATTGACAAATTTTAAGTTTTTTAAAATATTTATTAATATGGAGGATAAATGAATACACTAGTAACTTGGATTGGTTTTTTTGATTTAGAGTTTCAGGTAAATTCACGCAGTAATAAATCTCCAATAGAGACCATTTTATTTCATAATAGGTTTCAGATAGAGAAAGTTTTCATAATTTTTGATCAACAAAATTTTAAAGATGGATGGTATTATCAGGATATTGACTCTTATGTAAATGAGTTACAACATCATTTTCCTTATAAAAAGATTAACTTAATAGAAATCGACAAAATAAATGCTGCTGATGCCTCTGTTGTTTATGAGCAATCTTTGAGGATATTAAGAAAACTTAAATCAGAAAAGAAGATTGAAAAGGATAAGTTATTTTATAATATAAATTCAGGTACTCACTCTATGCTAATTTCCTGGTTATACATTAGCTTATTTACTGAGTTTGAGGGTATTTTATTACAATCATATTATAGTAAAAAAGAAAGCAAATCATTATCAGAGGCACTAAACCTCCCATCCACAATAGATTTCAAAACTCATATTACGCAAGACAAATTTAAAACAAATGAAAAATTATTTAAATCAGATAAATACTTAGACTTGATTGGGGATGATGATAAGTTTAGAGAAGTTGTAGATATGGCAATAAGCCTCTCTAAATATGATTCAGTAAATGTGCTCATCCTTGGTGAAAGCGGAACAGGTAAAGAAGAATTTGCTAAACTTATTTATAAAAACTCAAGTCGAGGACAAAAAAATTCTATGCAATCAATAAATGTTGCAGCTATCCCGGATACAACTATTGAAAGTCAATTGTTTGGTTTTAAAAAAGGTGCTTTTACAGGTGCAGATAATGACTTTAATGGAACTATTATGGAAGCAAATAACAATGTCTTATTTTTAGACGAAATAGGAGACCTGCCTCTACAATCACAACCAAAACTTCTGAGAGCAATTCAAGAAAAAAAAATAAGACACTTGGGTGATGTTAAAGATAAAGATGTTAATGTTCGCTTTATCTCAGCAACAAACTGCCCGGAAAAACTAAGAGAAGATTTATATTACAGATTGGCAGAAGCGGTCATAAAAATACCTCCTCTCAGGGAAAGAAAAAACGATATCCCTCTATTAGCAAATCACTTCCTTAAAAAATACAATGAGTTGTTTCAAAATGAAAATCCATCTTACATTATTAAAGTGTTCCATAATGAACTGGAAGAACAACTAAAACAGTTTTACTGGAAAGGTAATATACGAGAACTGCAAACCGTCATAAAAAGTTCTTGTATCTTTTCAGATAAAAAAGAAATTTCAATTAATGATATAAATAAATATATCTTTAATCATGATAATAAAACAAATGAGCATAAATTTAATATCCCAATAAATGATAAAACAGAAATACTTTTTAAGGAAAATCTCAATGGTATAGACTTAAATGAAGAGATTAAAAAATTTAGATTATCAATTGTTGAGTCTGCAATAATTTACAAGGGTAACCAAAAAAAAGCTGCAGAATTTTTGAATACTTCTCCTCAAAATCTAAATAACTTTTTAAGTAAAAAATAATGATGCTTTTTTGTTTCTGTTATTAATTTTATTCTGAACAGCTTTTTCTTTTAGTGTTAAGTATCTTATTAAGAACTTGATAATTTTAAGCAACCATGTTGGTTTAATTAAGAATAATAGTATTGAAATGAAGATAACAATTGTACAAGAATTAGCAATATTTTTGAAAAATAATGTCATAGCTACTCCTTAATTATAGATTGGTATAAATATTTTTTTTGCTGCTACACTAACTGCTTTTGTTGAAATATAATCACATACACCACCGACAAAACCACCAATTATAGGGACAAATTTAGCTAAGTTTATGATTCCTTTTTCACCATATTTTGTTATTAATCTGAAGCCTACTCTTTGATTGATTTTTTTAATTACTGCAATAGGAACTTTTTCTATAAATTTAAAACTGATTTTTTTTGATACCTTTATGCCCATATCTGTCAAAACTTTACAAGCTGATTTACCTAATAAACTACATAATATAAATGTCTTAACCTTTTCACTGTTTAGATCATATCCTCTTAAGTAAGCAACTGCGGCAACCATTCTAACCTGAAGCATTATAATTATAGTAATATTGGCAGGAATAGTCACAGGGAGTGTAATAAGTCCACCTAAGCCAGCTACAAATCCGGTGCAAGCACTTTTAGTAATCTGCCAATTAACAAGTGATTTTATGCTAGATTCTATATCATTATTCTGAGAACGAAATTCTTCTGCAAGATTAATAGCTGACGAAAAACCCGGGAAACCATCAATACTTTTTTCATATGCATAGTTAAGCATTGTTGTCATTACATTGTTTGATAATTTTTGATTTAAAACCTGTTCCATTATAACCTCCAATATTTTTTAATTAATATTATTTGCAATGACTGTGCCAATAAGTGTGCATTTAGTTAAGATGATAATTTTCAATAGTTTATAATCTCCTTGTTATAATCTTCTCTATCTATATTTAAATTATTAATGTATTTATCAATTTTCTATGTATCGGTCAGTTCTTTTTTTCTATTTGATATTTTCCTGTATTATTTGAAAATATTAGATTATTTAGAGATAGTTTTGATTCATCTATTTCATTATTCAAGCCAATTTCAGAGTTATAATGAAAATCAGGAACTGTAAGATTAATCTTTTCAATGAGATCTTTAGTAAAATACTTAGGTTCCATCATAATTATTGCCATACTATTAGTTACAAAACAGGTGATTTGTTCAAAATAGAAGTTTAATTTTTTTTCATCATTGATTTCATTTATTTTTTCTAATAACTGAAATGCTATATTTTGTTGGTATTTTGCGTTTTCTAAAACAGCTGTTTCTAGTTTAAAAGCTTTATCTATAGTATGTTTCATCAAGCCTATATATTGTTCAAACGCTTTAACTTTTGCTTCAATTTCTTTAAGCTCTTTTTTACTTATTAGAGAATCTGCATGCATACCTCTTGCTGTTTTACATAACATTGTACCTATTAAAACTGCACCACCAATAATCAATAATGACATATTAACCTCCAATATTTTTTAATAAATTCTGATTTTCTTTTAAGTATAATTGCGTATTATTTAAAATTTTATTAAGAATATTTAAATATTTTTCTTTTATTTTGTTCTGATTATCAGGTAGTTTTTTTATTTTCTTAACCAGTTCTTGTGCAAACAGTAGATTATCTTTGAGTATCAATATCTTTTGTAATTTGAGATTGGTTTCTTTTTCGATATAATCAAGTTTTAGTTCAGTTAACTTTTCAAGAGAATTAAGTTTAGCTTTATACTCTGCAAGTTCTACTTTTGTTATTAAGCCATAACTAAACAATTCTCTTGAAACACAACTTAAATCGTTAAACATTTACAATTCATCCCTTAAGAGTTTTTTAAAGTTTTCAGCTAATTCGTTCTTTTCCTGTAAAATTTTAGAAAGTTCTTCATTGTATCTTATATCATTAAGTTTTTTTTGTTGTTGGATAAAGTCATTAAAGCGTTTTTCATTATCATCTATTTCGTTAAGCTGTATCTTTACCGGATCAATTTTTGGTTTGTGTATATCTTTTTTCATTTTATCTCCTTTTTAATTTAATTGTTTTGATTCTTGTCTGACTTGTTTAAGTAGAGTTAATACTTCTTGAGCTTCATCTGCGATTTTTTGATTTGAAAGTTCTTCTGCTTTTTTTAATTTAATTTGTGAAATTAATGCCAAGGCTTTGAAATATTCATTGTTCTGTTCTAATTCTTCGATACTTGATAAGTCTGTTAAGCTGTATTGAGTTTTTAAGATTTGTTTTTCTGCTTTTAATTTGCTTTGAAGTTTTTCTTTTTCATGATCCTTTTGCGAGTCACTAATGTATTCATCATGATAGGTTTCGACATCATCTAATAACTGTTTTGATATACCAAAGGCTGAGGCAACTGATGCTAATGCTATTAATTTTCCTGCTGTGATACTAACTCCTCCTATGGTGATTAATGAAGTTGCTAAGCCTGTTGTAACTGCTGCTGTTGTTGCTGTGGCTGCTGTTGTTATGCCTCCAATCAAGGCTGTTATTAATCCTGCTAAAAAAAACATATTTCCTCCTAATTGTTTAATTGTTTTGATTCTTGTCTGATTGATTTTAATAATTGAACTAATTCTTTTGCTTCCTCTGCGATTTTTTGGTCATTAGTTTCTTTTGCTTTTTGAATTTTAATTTTTGATATTAGAGTTAAGGCTTTAAGATATTCATTTTGCTTTTCTAAGTTTTCAATTTCTGATAAATCAATTTGAGGATATAATTCTTTTAGTTTTGCTTTTTCTTGAGAAAGTTTTGCTTTTAATTTTTCTTGTTCGTATCTTTTTTGCTTATCTGTAATATACTCATTATAAAAGCTTTCTGTTTCTTCTTCAAGACTATTTACGAAATTAATTAACGCTAAAACCGTAGTTAAGACATCACATGGGGGTTTTGATATGATTGGTGAAGTCGGGGAAAATGATCTGGTACCGAAAGAAGATGGCGATGTGCCTGGCAGGCTTGTAAAAACTTTTAAGAATGAAAACATAATAAACTCCTTTTTTAAATTTTATAATTTCTTAAAAAGCATTACTTGTGCCATAAATTTAATTGCAACATAAAGAATTGATATATAAGTATTTATTAAAAATAACTCGATATGCCTTATGGCTTAATTACATTTTTAATGTTCTTGTATAAATTTTAAATTAATTTTTAGATAAGTGTCAGGAAAGTATATTGAAAAAATCATTATGCGACAATCAAAACATGAAAGAGGAAACATCTCAGAGAAAAAAACAATACAATCCAAATACTACCAAATCAGGCTGTTGAATAAAAATATCACACGAGCATCCCTGCTTGCATTGAAAATACTATAACTTCCTATATTTCAAGAAGATAAATTGCTACAAGCTGGAAGCTTATATAACTACTTTCACAATTATTCAACAGTCTTATTTAATTACAAGAACATAGCATTATTTTCATTTACTCTTTTATAAAAAATTTGATGCTATGTCTAGTTTATCACGATATGTCTCACTATATATATTAGCACAGCTTAAAAAAAATGAGTCTCAAACTCAACTAGTCAAAACATCAACTTTTTTAAATACTACAATTAATATTTTTTATTCAAAATATTTAAAACAACGACATCGGTCAAGAATATTTTATTTTAAATATAAAAAGTAGAGTTCGAATTTATATTTATATTAAAACTTTCTAAGACTATTAAAGATTATGTTATGAGAAAATCTTGTTTGCGGTTTGTATTGTTGTTCGAGCATCTTGCTTGTACTTTACAAGCCGGAAGCTTGTAGGATAATTTTTTCTCTTATTCAATATTTTTTCTCATCTTTTTTAATTTTTTTAAAATAAATGAACTAATATTGTATAAGGGACCTCCAAGATGCTTTAAAGCTTCCTGGAGGTCCCTTGTTTTTTGTTTTAAGAAATGAAGATGTAAAGTTTTATATTAGAAGTTATTATAAAAAAAAGTAAGGAGAACGTTTCTCCTTACTTAGTACATAGATTTATTATTTAGATATTAAATGTTTTTCTGAGTTTAAATTCTTCTTGTTTACCTTCATTCCATTGAGATACTGGTCTTAAATATCCTACAACCCTTGAATATACTTCACATTTTGAGTTGCAGTGAGGACAATAAAAATGTTCTCCGTTAAGATATCCATGGTTAGGGCAAACGCTAAAGGTAGGAGTAAAAGTGAAATAAGGTAGTTTGTAATTATCACAAACCTTTTTAACGAAATTTTTCATAGAATTAATATTATCAATTCTTTCTCCTCCAAATATATGAAGGACTGTACCGCCGGTATATTTAGTTTGGATTTCATCTTGTTTATCCAGTACTTCAAAGATGTCATCTGTATAATTAACAGGTAATTGTGATGAGTTGGTATAGAAAGGTTCTAAGTTTTTATTATTGTCATTTTTA
>JBAYZJ010000067.1:0-7445 GCA_041672565.1 Endomicrobiaceae bacterium | reverse complement strand
TCTAAATCGGTCTGTTGTTCGGCTTCTTTATCATTGCTGATAATTTCCGTTTTTTCCTTAACAGACGGATCTCCTTTTTTAATTTCAGCATCTTCCGTTTTATTTTGTTGTATTTTTTCCAAATTATTTTTATCGTCACTATTTTTTTCATCAACAGAAATATCGTATATTTCATTCTTTTGATTTTCTGAAGAATTTCCGTCAAAAACTTTATTACTTTCAGCATTTTCATGCAAATTATCAAATCTTTCCTGAGGTTCTTCAAATGACCCGATTTTCTGTTCTTCCGGTTGTTCGGCAGCGTCAGATTTAGCGTACAAATCTTCTTCTTTTTCCGCTGTTACACCCTCTTTTTGAACGACATCATTTTTATTATATTCTTCTTCCGTCAGCTCAGTTTTCTCATTATCTTCTTTGGCTGAATCTACGGCAGAATCATCCTTTGAAGAATTTTTTTCAATTTCACCGATAGTATCTTCCGTTTTAGCTTCATCTGTTTGAATCAATATTTTATTATTTTCTTCCGGCTGTTCATAAGGAATCTGCATTTTTTTTGACTTTTTTTTATCGGTATAAAAATATCTTTTCGTTTCCAATAATTCAAGATCCAAATCAAGAGTTTTATTTTCACACAACAGTTTAAGAGCGATATCATAATCTTTAACGGCATCGGCAAGATATCCTTTATTTCTGTTGATTACGCCTCTATACAGATAAGCATATACAAATTTATCATCCGCATTCAAAAGAAAAGAAATATCTTCCAAAGCATCCTCATAACTTCTCATCTTAATACAAAGCTTAATTCTTTTTACATATAATTTTAAATTTTTAGGATCTATCGAAATCATCTCGCTGTAATCATTGTACGCTTTCGTTAGCTTACCGACAATAATATAAGAAGACGCCCTCATTTCAAGAGAATCCATATCTTTAGGACGATCCTGCAAATACATAGTCGCAAATTTTATCGTATCTTCATAATTATAAGTTAAAAAATTAATCTTTGCTTTCAAAAACAAAGCGTATTTATCATCTGTCGACAATTCTAATATCTTATCGGTATCCTTATTTGCTTTGTCATATTGTTTCAGCAAAATAAGCGTTTTTACTTTATCAATATATGTTTTGATATCCGTATTATCCATCTCCAAAACAGCATTGTAATCAATAAGAGCTTCGTTATACATTTCAAGACGGCTGAAAACAAAAGCTTTTCTTTTCAAAACGTCTATATTACTATACCCGCCGGAAACGGCATCCTGAAGATTTAATAAAGCAGAATCATAATTTTGTAATTTTAAATTGCATAACCCCAAATAATAAGAGCTTTCGTATAATTTATATTTTTCATTTACGCATTTTTCAAAATCATTCAAAGCCAAATCGTAATTAGCAAGTTTTACATATATCAAACCTCTGTAATAATTGGCCTCAACAATGTTTTCTTCTCTATCCAATGCTAATGAAAAATCATTTATTGCGTCTTCATAATTAGTTAGATTAAAATAACATACCCCTCTTGAATACATCAGTTCCGGAACATCAAAAGCTAACGATAACGCCTTATTAAAATACGTCTCTGCGTTTGAATACTCTCCTTTTTCCAAAAGGCAAATTCCGCAGGCATATAACAATTCAGGATTTTTATCGATATCAAGAGTTGCGGCCTTCTTAAAGCTGTCAAGAGCATCATCATAATTTTCGTTGATAAAATTTATATATCCCATCATAGCCTGGCAAATGTAGCTTTCAGGCATTAAATCAATAGCCTGGCAAATATCTTCATTCGCCTTTTTAAAATCTTTTTTTAACAAAAACATATTTGCTCTTGCAATATAAGGAGGAACAAAAGAATAATCAGTATCTATGGCTTCAGAATAAAGTTTTACGGCTTTTTCATCAAAGCCCTGTTCTCTGTAAAGATTTGCCAAATTATAATATGCGTAACTGTCTTCAGGCATTATTTCAATAGCGTATTTAAAATCTTTCTCGGCAGAATCTTCTTCAAGTTTTTTTCTGTGTATTATACCTCTGTTGTTAAGCGCAAAAGAATCTGTTGGCTGAAGTTTAAGAGCTTCATTTAAATCAAAAATAGCTTTGTCTAAATTGTCTATGCTGCTGTAAGTTATAGCTCTGTTGCAAAACGCATAATCATCATTGGGATTTAATTCTATAGCTTTTGTAAAATCTTCTATAGCCTTGGAATATTTTGATAAAGCTCTATAAGACATTGCCCTGCCGTAAAAAGCAGATTCATTATGTTCATTCAATTCTATGGCTTTATCAAAATACTCAACCGCCTGTTCAAAATCGCGTTGTATTCTGTTTATATTTCCAAGAGAATTATAAACTGTTGAATTTTCAGGGTTTAATTTAATTGCATTATCAAAATTTTCTTTTGCAATGTCAAAATTCTTTAAAGCTATATAAGATTCTCCCCTTGCTATAAAAGCAAAAGTAAAATTTTTATCAAGTTCTATAGCTTTCGTAAAATCATCTATCGCTTGTTTATACAATGTTTTTTTATGATATATAATGCCTCTGTTATAGTAAGCAGAAGCATCTGAAGGATTGTACAATATGTTAGAAGTATACTGTTCTATTAATTTATCAAATTCTTTTTGCTGCAGTTTAGGAATAATTTTATGAAAATTTATGTAAAATCTTTCCGGATGGAATTCAATACCTTCAATAGTTTTCTCTATAAAAGCTTTAATATATTTACTGTAATCCAAGCCCATTTAATCCTCGCGAAAGCTTATTTTTTTATAAAAGTGCCGGTAAGAAGACCCAAAAACATACCAACCGTGACAGCCATTAAAAATGACATTATTCCGAATAATGAAATCAGAATTCCTACAGCCCCGCCTATTAAAAGCCCCTCTTTGTCATAAGTTTTTTGTCTTTGTTCTTCTTCTTTTCCGGTCCCATCCTGCAAAGGTTCTTTTTCTTCTGTTTTTATATCTTTATCATCCATAAATCCACCTCTTTGTATTATAGCAATATATCCTTTGATTTTTCAATATAAAATTTAAGTTTTTCTATCGCTTTTTCCTTGGATATTAAAGGATCTTCAAATTGCATCTTTTCTATGTATTTTTTTGCCGTTCCTATCCATTTGCCGGCAGGAAGCCCAAAAGCAGAAACTATTTCATCGCCGTTAAGCAACTCTTCCTTAGGAACCAGCATATTTTTTTGTTTCAAAATATCTATCCTTTTGAACAAAGATGTCTTATCTCTCTTTGAATCAAGATTAACAAATAATTCAATATTTTTAAGATTTTTATATGTTTGTTTTTCAAATTTCCTAATATCCGCATCAGTCCAATCAACATCGTATTTGCATGCCGATATACATCCTTCCAGCAAAGAAACCGCTTCTTTTATAAAATTAACCGAATATTTTAATCTTCCGAGCGCATTTTTTAAATTTTTAACATTTTCCGCTGAATAATAAAATAAAGCCGTTATCCGCAGAATTAAATCAGGCTGAACTTTATCAACAAAAGTCACTGCATAATCAAAAATACTGCATTCAGATGATTTTAATTCCTGCATTTCTTTAAGTTCAGGAAAAATTATTTCCAATAATTTTATATCGTCAAGCATATAAAATGCTTCCGAAGGCTTTTCCAAAATTAAAATTTTATTTATTTCGTCTCTGATTCTTTCAGGAGAAACTATTGATATTCTGTCTGCTTTTTTAGACATGCTCAGATAAGTATTTCTTTCTATGCTGAAACCAAGCTGAAAACTTTGTCTGACAGCCCTTAAAATTCTCAAAGGATCCTGTTCAAAAATCAAATCGGAAGCCGTTTCATCGGTAACTCTTATCTTTTTATCATGTATATCCTGAAGTCCTTTTCCTGTTAAATCAAGCAAAGTCATATCATTAAGTCTCAAGAATAACGCATTGACGGTAAAATCTCTTCTCAAGACATCCTGTTCAAGAGAACCTTTTTCAGTTCTTGGATTTCTTGAATTTTTATCATAATATTCCTGTCTCGGCATAATAAATTCTATTTCATGATTATCAATCATTAATTTTGCCGTAGCGAATTTTTCGAATATAACCGGCGGATGAATATTTAATTTTTCAGACAACAAAACGGCAAATTTTATACCGGCGTTATCTCCCTCAACCATAATATCAAGATCTTTCGGAATACGGTTTAAAACCATATCTCTTACAAAACCGCCTACGGCATAAATAATAAAGCCGTTATCTATCGCTATTTTTGTAATTTTATTTATTATAGTGTTATATTCCCGAGGGATATTATCAATATATTCCATATTTTTATATTTAACAACAAATTAATGCTTTTTGCAATGAAAATGATTTTTATATTATAGCAACAATATAAAAAACTTTTAATAAATTTTTGTGAAAAAATTAAAAAATTGCTAATGATTAAGAAAGACGAAGGATAAACACAGACTTTAAATATTCCGAAAAAAGCTTCTTATTCAAAAAATTTTTCCATATATACTATTTCAATGCCGCCGCAGCCGAATTGTTCTTTTTTATATACAGAATAACCTAATTTTTTGTAAAGACGCAGATTTTTTTCACTTTTTATGCCGGTAAATAATTCGAATCTTTTAGTTTTAAAACATTTCTCTATTTCTTGCATCATCAGAGTTCCGATTCCGTTGTTTTGCATTTTTGGAGAAACGGCAAGTTTTCCTATATAACATGTTCCGTCTTTTTCAAAAGCGCGCACCGTTCCGATTATATTCCCGTCGGCAACTGCTTTTAAAAAGATATAACTTTCAAATTGTTTTTTAATTTCTTCTATTGTCTGTTTTAAAGGTTCGATATTGTAATTTTCATAAAGTTCGGCTTCGCTTATATAAGCAGATTTTTGAAGACATAATATTTCCCCCGCATCATCTGCCGAAGCTTTTAATATTTGCATTTTATATCTCCTGATTTTAAATTTTCTAAATTATTACATTTCCATATTTATTTTATCTTTTTTTGAAAATTTCATAAATGACAGCACAAATTGACTTGTATTATTTCATATATTATAATCAATTCATCTAAAAATAAAGGAAGAAAATGAAAATTTTAGCCCTTGCATGTTTTTGCGTTGACGTTTTCCCTGAAAGCGGCAAAATACTGCCCGGAGGCAATGCATTAAATCTTGCCGTTAATTGCACAAATATAAACAATGCTGAAGTGTTTGTAATGGGCAATATAGGAAAAGACAAATACGGCTCAATTATAAAAAAATCAATTGACGCATATAAAATAAACCGTTCAAACCTCTACGAAATCAAAGGACAAACGGCAAACCATATAATACACATAGATGAAACAGGAGACAGATACTTTAAGAAAAATTCTTGGACAAGCGGAGTTTGGGCTGATTATAAAATGAGCGTACATGACAAAAAAATCATAAAAGATATGGACGCCGTAGCGACTACATATTATGAACCTGACTTTAAAAACATAATAAAGGCAGTTTCAAACAGAAAATTTATTATGTGCGTCGATTTTCACGACGAAAAAATAAAATTATCATGGGAAAAATATTTTAAATATATAGATTTATTTTTTATAAGCGGAAACGGACAGAATTTAGATATCTTAAAAAAATGGTCTGAAGAATATAACACAATATTTACGGCGACTCTCGGAAAATACGGAAGTATTTCCTATCAAAAAGGCAAAAAATACATATGCAAAGCAATTAAACCTAAAAAAGTCATTGATACAACAGGATGCGGCGACAGCTATCAGGCAGGCTTTATCATGGAATATCTATCAAGTAAAAACATAAAAAAGTCTATGATAAAAGGTTCCGAATCCGCAGCAAGAACATTATCCTTCATCGGCGGATTTGAGATTTCGTAGTAATAAATACTTTAAAAATAATGTTAAATTGTATTTTGTTTGCAATTTTATTACATTAGCAGAGGAATCAAAACAAAGCAAATATACGTTTTTAAATACTGAACTAAACTTATGTGTGTTTATCTTATCTGAAAAAGTTACAAAATTTCCTGTACTAGAATCATCAGAAACCACTAATAGATTGCATTCGTCACATTTGTTTTTATATGTTTCATATTTGCCATTTTTATTATTTATTGCAACTTGTAGTTCTTCAAATGGATCTTCTTTACATATGCCAGCATTATTTACTCTAATTGAAATTTTGGGTTCATACATTCTGTCTGCTGCGATAGTAAAAATTTGATTTCCAATTGGAATCGACTTCTTTACAATACCAAAAGATAGAATCGGCTCTTGTAAAAGAGCTTCTATTATTGCTTTTTTTATCTTTTCATCTGATGCATTAAGATGCTTAAAACCGGGATCATAACAATGTTCAATGTGGTCTTTCCATCGACTGCTCCATTTTCTTAGATCCCAAATATCAATAACTAGCGCAAGTGCGATACCTTTTTCTTGTTTGAAATAATGGCAGACTTTATTACCTATAGTTTTTAATGTAGCGATAGCTTTGTGTTTATCCTCATGATATTTATCTGACTTAACAATGAAATTTATTATTTCAAGTCCAATTATTTTTCCAGTTGACGTTTCAAAAACAAAATCTGGTTTTTCATCTTCTATTTTCTTTATTATTTTGTTTTTATCATACCATTCTTTTCATATTTTACTTTTTATAAAAAAATCGAAATAAGTATTTTCAATGCCTTTTTGACTATTTTCCTGAACAATCAAATTTCCACCCTTGAATATGAAAGAAGTGCTTTTAGAATTTTATTTTTGTGTTTGTTCAATAATGCTCATTTGATTTTCCTATCAGCAAACTTTTTAGATATTATATCAAACTTAAAAGAGTTTATGTTATTTTGAGGAAGCACTTATAAGAGGAATAATTTTTATAAAGTATTTTAATTTTAGACAAGGCGCGAAGTGGTAAGAGTGTACTGTGAAGAGGCGGAGCCGGAGGTACCCGAACCACTGAGTAACGAAGTATAAAGTCAAAAGACGAAGTAAACGGAAGGAGAGGGATTCGAACCCCCGGTAGGGAAACCCTACACTAGTTTTCAAGACTAGCACCATAAACCAACTCGGTCATCCTTCCTTTTAAAATAAATACAACGGAGTGCATTATACTATTTTTTTTATATTCAATCAACAAGGTAGTCAATGTACATTTAAATTAATTTTTTATATAATAAAAAGTTGTATCGTTATAAAAACAATAGGAAAAGAACTTATGAAAAAATTAAACATTAAAAAGCTTTTAAAGGCAGCAGAAAAACCTTCACAAGATGCAAGAAGATTACATCCTTTTTACAAAGGTAAAATAGAAATTGTTCCTAAATGCAGAGTAAGAGATTTTAATGATTTTGCAATTTGGTATAGTCCCGGTGTTGCTTCTGTCTGCATGGATATAAATAAAAATATAGAATTGGTTTATGAACATACAAATAAATGGAATACTGTTGCT
>JBAYZJ010000066.1:0-7524 GCA_041672565.1 Endomicrobiaceae bacterium | reverse complement strand
GACGTAAGCCACAATGACAGCCATGAACCTTTAAACCCGCTGGCTCCTGTAAGAAAAATTCTTTTGTTTTTATATATATCGTTAAACATTTTCTTTCCCGTTCATCCATACGGCCCAAGGAGCTTCCTTCTTCAGCCATATATCTGTTAAATCTTTTTTATCTTTTAAAGTATCCATTGCATGCCAAAATCCCGTATGTTTAAAAGCGTTTAACTGATTGTCTTTTGCTATATTTTCCAACGGAGCTCTTTCAAATATTATGTTATCATTGTTTCCTATATAATTAAACATTTCAGGTTCGCATACGAAAAATCCTCCGTTTATCCAGGATTCTTCTCCTTTAGGCTTTTCCATAAAAGAAGTTATTACATTGTTTTCTTTTATTATTAAAGCGCCGAATCTTCCTGAAAGTTGTACGGCTGTCATTGTCACAGCCTTTTTTGAGTCGTTGTGCGATTTTATTAATTCATTTATATTAATATCGGCAACGCCGTCTCCATAGGTTAACATAAATCTTTCATTTCCTATGTATTCCTGCGCTTTTTTTATTCTTCCGCCTGTCATGGTATCCTGTCCTGTATATAGCACGGTTACTTTCCAAGGTTCATGCCTTGTTTTGTGAATTTCCAAAGTGTTTTTAGCCATATCAACGGTAATATCCGAATATCTGTTATAATAATTTATGAAGTAATCTTTTATGATATGCGATTTATAACCGGTGAGGATAATAAAATCATTAAATCCGTAATGTGAATAGATTTTCATGATATGCCAAAGAATCGGCCTTCCGCCTATTTCAACCATAGGTTTTGGTTTTAATTCGGTTTCTTCAGATAATCTTGTGCCGAGCCCGCCTGCCAAAATGACGACTTTCATTAGCTTATCCTTAAATTAAATTTATTATTACTGTAAAATAAAATTATACCTAAAAAGAATAAATACATCAATAATCAGGCGTAAATTTTGATGCAGCAGATGTGTTAAAACGAATTAATTTGCTATAATAACAAAATGTTATTAAATTTTGAAGATATTAAAAATAATAAAGAAATAAACACATATTTAAAATATGCCGATGAAGTATTTGCTTCAATAGGTTATAAAGAACACGGTTTGAATCATGCTGTTCATACGGCAAGAAGAGCCGGTTCAATATTGGAACAGCTTGGGTATGATAAAAGAACGCAGGAATTATCAAAAGTTGCTGGATATATGCATGATATAGGAAATGTGGTTTCAAAAAAAGATCATGCGCAAAGCGGAGCGATAGTGGCTCTTTATATTTTAAAGCAGGATTATTGGAAAGATGAGAAATATAACAGTGATATTTTTGAAATTTTCGGCGCTATAGGAAGCCACGAAGACAAAAATATGCAGCCGCCTACGGAAGTAGCCGCAGCCGTCGTTTTGGGAGATAAAACGGACGTTCATCATGAAAGGCTGAGATCTGAAGAACAAAGGCTGAAAGATACTCATTCTAAAGTTATTGCGGCTTGCGAACAAACGGAAATAGAAATTTCAAGAAGAAAAAAAGAAATTATTCTCAGACTTGATATTGACACTAAGATTTGTTCAATTATGGAATATTTTGAGATTTTCACTTCAAGAACGGTTTTTTGCAGAAAAGCCTGTCATGTGCTTGATTGTGAGTTCGGACTTTATATAAACGGAGATAAGTTTTTATAATGCAATGCGGTTCTTTTGAATTATTGAAAAAATCAACACAATGTAAAGCAAGACTCGGTAAATTATATACTACAAGAGGCGTTATTGACACGCCTGTATTTATGCCTGTCGGTACGCAGGGTTCTGTTAAATCTATATCGACAGAACAGA
Organism: Endomicrobiaceae bacterium; assembly: GCA_041672565.1. Classification (GTDB taxonomy): domain Bacteria; phylum Elusimicrobiota; class Endomicrobiia; order Endomicrobiales; family Endomicrobiaceae; genus Praeruminimicrobium. The sequence continues at coordinate 5,688 of JBAYZJ010000066.1, read as the reverse complement.
TAAAAGATACGAAAGCCCAAATAATATTGGCTAATTCGTATCATATATATTTGAGACCCGGTCTTGAAATAATAAAGAAAGCGGGCGGAATACAAAAATTTAATTCCTGGAACGGACCGATGCTTACTGATTCCGGCGGATTTCAAATATTCAGCTTAAACGGTTTCAGAAAGATAAATTCCGAAGGAGTTGAGTTCAGGTCTCATATAGACGGTTCAAAACATTTTCTTTCACCTGAAATATCAATGCGCATACAAAAGGTTATAGGAGCGGATGTTATTATGTGTTTTGATGAATGCACTCCTTATCCTGCGACTTTTGAATATGCAAAAAATTCAATGCTTTTAAGTCTTGAGTGGGCAAAAAGATGCAAAGATGAATTTTATAATGACGATTCAAAAGAGTCTCAGGCTCTTTTTGGAATTATTCAAGGATCTGTTTTTAAAGATTTAAGAAAAGAAAGCGCTTTAAGAATGTGTGATATAGATTTTACAGGTTATGCTATAGGCGGTGTTTCCGTAGGCGAATCAAAAGAAGAAATGATGGAAGTTGTGGAAGCTACAGAACCTTATATTCCTGAAAACAAGGCAAGATATTTAATGGGAGTCGGAATGCCTGAAGATATATGGAATGCAGTGGAACGCGGAATAGATATGTTTGACTGCGTTATACCTACAAGGAACGGAAGAAACGGACAAGCATTTACAAGCAGGGGAAAAATTAATATAAAAAACGGCGAATATAAAGAAAAATTTGAGCCGTTGGATCCTGAATGCGATTGTCAGGCTTGCAAAGGTTACACGAAAGCTTATTTGAATCATTTGTTTCGTTCGCAGGAAATTTTGGCGCTGACTTTGTTGTCTTTACATAATATTCATTTTATGATAAAATTGACGGGAAAAATAAAAAAAGCATTGGAAACTGATACATTTTTAGAAGCTAAAAAAGAGTTTTTTGCAAAATATTATTCTAATAAATAGTTTAAAGCTATGAGTGAGGTTTTTATGGGTAGAGCGTTATCAAAAATTTTGTTTTTGTCTATGGTTGTTTCTTTGTTGAGTTCAAATGCTTTTGCTGATGCGGCATCTGCGGGGAGTGCATTCGGCGGATTAATGCCGTTAATCATTATTTTTGTATTTTTTTATTTTTTTCTTATAAGGCCGCAGCAAAAACAAAGAAAAGAGCATCAGAGAATGTTGGATGCTCTCAAGAAAGATGATAAGATAATAACGTCAGGCGGTTTGTATGCGACAGTCGTATCTGTTAAAGGCGATGTAGTTGAAGCTAAAATTGCGGAAAATGTTAAAGTTCAGATCGTAAAATCAACGATAACTGCGGTAACGACTCCTGCAGCCGAGGAAGTTGTTACGCCGGAAGTCATAAAATAAATGAATATAAAAGAACTTGAAACGTCAAATGTCATGCTTGAAGATGTTAAATCGAATGAAATAGTTGACAGTTTTATTCAGGCGGCAAATGATTATTTGGGTGCGATAGGATATACTGAGCATGGATTCAGACACGTAAGTCTTGTTTCTTCCGTTGCGGAGAATATTCTTGTGACTCTGGAATATCCTAAGAGGTTGCAGGAGCTTGCAGCCATAGCCGGTTATCTTCATGATATCGGCAACGTAGTAAACCGGCAGGATCACGGGCAGTCGGCCAGTCTTATAGCTATGGATATATTGAAGCATATAGGCGTGACTCCTGATGAAATAGCTTTGATTATTTCAGCTATAGGCAACCATGAAGAAGAAGTAGGCGATCCTGTAAATCCTGTGGCCGCGGCTTTAATTCTTGCAGATAAATCGGATGTGCATAAGACAAGAGTAAGAAATCCGAGCATGATTTCTGTTGATATTCATGACAGAGTTAATTATGCCGTTGACAGGTCTTTTTTGAAAGTCAATAAAACCGAGAAATTAATATCATTAAATTTGAATGTTGACACGAAAATATCACAAGTTATAGAATATTTTGAAATATTTATGTCCAGAATGACAATGTGCAGAAGAGCTGCGAAATTTTTGGATTGTAAGTTTGAATTAATAATAAATGAAAGGAAATTACTCTAATGAACAAATTAGGTTTTAGAACAGTAGTAACGGCATTGTTGATTATACTTTCCGGATATTTTTTATATCCTACATTTGAATGGTCAAGAATGACTGATGAAGAAAAAGCTTCAGCGGAAAAAATAAAAGATCCTATTTTGGGTAAATCTTTAAAATTAGGTTTAGATCTTAAAGGCGGAACGCATCTTTTATTGGAAGTTGATTCATCAAAATTGGATGAAAAGGTAAGCATTAAAGATGCCGTTGAAAGAGCTGTTGAAGTTATGAGAAACCGTATAGATGAATTTGGAGTTTCCGAGCCTTTGATAACAAGACAGGGTGATAAATGGATAGTAATTCAGCTTCCGGGAATCAAAGATCCTGCAAGAGCTAAAGAACTTATCGGTAAAACGGCTCTCTTAGAGTTTTGTCTTGTAGAAAATACGGAAAATTTGCCTGTTATATCGCAGAAAATAAGGGATAAAGATTTAACTCCTGCGCAGGCAATGCAGGATCCTGAAATATCAAAATTGGTTCCGGAAGATTGTTTTATAGCCGAAAGTAAAGAAGACAGCAGTTACTATATTTTGAAAAAGGCTTCTTTGACAGGTGCATATTTGGTTAATGCGAAAGTTGAACTTACGACCGGTCAGTTCGGATATCCTCATGTTTCTTTGGAATTTAATAAAGAAGGCGGAAAACTTTTTGCTGATATCACAGGTGCAAACATAGATAGAAATCTCGCGATAGTTCTTGACGGTATTGTCCAGTCAGCGCCTGTCATACGTTCAAGAATACCTGACGGAAGGGCTATAATTGAAGGTAATTTTAATTCCGAAGATGCAAAGCTTCTTGCGACTGTTTTAAGAGCCGGCGCTCTGCCTGCTCCGGTAAAAATTATAGAAGAAAGAACTGTAGGTCCTAGTCTCGGTGATGATTCCATTAAAAAAGGTTTTACCGCATCTCTTATAGGTGTTTTGTTCGTTGTATTATTTATGGTAGTTTATTACGGCTTTTCCGGTTTAATTGCAGATATAGCATTATTGCTCAATTTCTTGATTCTTGCCGGAATAATGTCATATTTCCAGTTTACTTTAACTTTACCGGGTATTGCCGGTATCGCATTGACTCTTGCTATGGCTGTTGACGCAAACGTTCTTATCCTTGAAAGAATAAGAGAAGAGCTTGCAATCGGTAAAACTGCCAGAGTTGCTGTTGACTCCGGATATCAGAAAGCTTTTTCTGCGATTTTTGATTCGAATGTTACGACTCTTATAGCTGCATTGTTTTTGTTTCAGTTTGGAACAGGACCTATAAAAGGTTTTGCGGTAACTTTAACAATAGGTTTAATTATAAGCATGTTTACCGCTATAGTCGTTACTAAGCTTATTTATGATTTTCTTTTTAAAGAAAATTTTCTCAGTAAAATTAAAATATAAAAATTAAATATAATAATTGGGGGATAACGTGAAGTTTTTTAAAACGCCAAAGATAAATTTTATCGGCATGAGATATATTTCTCTTACTTTTTCATTGTTCTTAATGATTGCAGGTATCGTTGCTATTGCTGTGAAAGGACCTAATTACGGGATAGACTTTACCGGAGGTATTTTAGTACAGGTTTCTTTTGATAAAGATATTCGTCTTGATGATATAAGAAAAGCTTTGGAAAGTTCAAGTAATTTATCTTTTGAGCTTCAGTCAATTGGAGACAAAGGCATTATTGTAAGAGTAAAGAAAACGGAAAAAAGCCAGGATGAAATGTCTCAAAGCATATTATCGGCGTTACAAACTCAGTTTCCGGGAGAGAATATTGTCGTCGAAAGAACAGAATATGTCGGTCCTGCCGTAGGTAAACATTTGGCAAAACAGGCTGTTTATGCATTTATATTTGTATTCTTGGGCATTATAGTATATGTCGCATTTAGATTTAAATCAGGATTATGGGGTACGATAGGCGTAATTGCTCTTATTCATGACGTCTTCGGCACTTTCGGGTTGATAGTTATTTTGGGGAAAGAGATTGATCTGACTCTTATAGCCGCTTTTTTAACAATAGCAGGTTTTTCTATTAATGATACGATTGTTTTATATGACAGAATAAGAGAGAATATGAGACTTTTGGCAAAAGAAAGTTTCGGTTCGGTAATTAACAGCAGCATTAATGAAGTTTTATCCAGAACTATAATAACTTCGTTAACTGTTTTTATCGTTTCAATGATATTGCTCATTTTCGGCGGGGAAGTTATTCATGATTTTGCATTGACAATGGTAATAGGTACGACTTTGGGAGTATATTCTAGCATATTTATTTGTGCTCCGTTAACTTATGAATGGGAACGTAAAAAAAGAGACAGATTTAAAAAATCTCTTGGCAAATAATAATTAAATATGCCTGAATGAATTTTTTTATAATTCATCAGGCATATGTCTTATGCGGGTCAAATATGAGAAAAATTAAGAATTTTAAAATCAATATAAGACCGAGAGAAATATCAAGGATATTAAGGAAGCTTCTTAATCTTTCGGAACTTGGAATTGATATAGAAGAATCTGTACAAAGAGCATGTTTTTTTTACGGTAAATGTATAAAACCTGCAGTTGTTTATGATACTTTTTCAAAAGAGACAATGATTTTCCCTTTCATTTCTGAAACGCCTGATAAATGGATAGCTGTAAGTCCTTATATCCTTACGATAGGTAATGCTTTAAAGGAAGAATTTGATAACAAAAATGATATTTTCGGTGAATATACAACACAGATAGTATCAGCTATTTCCGCAGATACTTTGGAACAGTCAAAAAATTTTGTTCAAAAGCTTCTTGCGTCCGAGGCTTTTGAAGAAAATTGTGAATTATCCAGGCATGTTGAAGTTTCCGATAATTTTTATAACGAGATATCTAAAGTTCTTCCTATTGAAAAAATAAATGTTTCTTTATCACAAGAAGGAAAGTTTGAACCTGTATATTCAGCAGTAGGATTGTTTTATTGGATTCCTCTCAAAAAAAGATCAAAAAAATAAAATTTAGCTGACAACATAATATTGCCTAAGAAGTATAAACTTGCTATAATTCACAAAAATGATATTATAAGTATTTTATATTGGAGATATAATGGAAAATTTAAGAGAAACGTTAATGTCGCTTTGCGTTTTGCAGGAAAAAGACATAAAGCTCGAAAAGCTAAAAAATGAACTTGAAGATCTGCCTAAATCCGTTGAACAGAAAAAACAGGAACTTGTTAATATAAAGAAAGAATTTGACAGCAGAAAAGAAACATATGTAAAACTTAATTCTTTAAAGAAAGAAAAAGAGGCTTTGCTTGTAGCAAAAGAATCTTTAATAGGAAAATATACGACAGATTTAAATAATGTTAAATCGAATGACGTTTACAAGTCCTGTCTTTTGGAAATAGAAAAAGCAAAAGCCGACAAGAGTGTTATAGAAGATGAGATTCTGCAGCTGATGGAAGAGATAGATAAAGAAGCTGTTAACCTGAAGCAATATGAAGAAGATTATAAAAAATCGGATATTGAAATAAATGATCAAATAAAAGGCATTCAATCTTCAGCCGACAAAATAAAAGAAGAACTTGAAAATATGAAACTTGAAAGGGAATCCGCTTCAAAAAATA